>NZ_LDVA01000041.1:0-16802 GCF_050768715.1 Burkholderia sp. ZZQ-2
CCGCGCGCGGCACGACATCGGACAGTTCGATCTCGCCGCCGAGCCGCGCGGCCGCGCTGAACGCGAGATACAGGCCGACCCCGTGCCCGCCCTGCGTGCTGTCGACCGGCATCGCGCCGAGCGACTCACGCAGCGCGGCCGGAATGCCGGGCCCGTCGTCGCACACCTCGAATTCGATCTCGTCGGCCGCGCCGGCGTGCGCGACCTTCGCGGCCAGCGTCACGCGCTGCGGGCTCGCGCGCGCGGCGTTGTCGAGCAGGATCGTCAGGATCTGGCCGGCCGCGACCGTGTCGTCGAGCGCGACGCCCGCCGGGCGCGCACCGAGCAGCTCGAACTGCACGTGCGGATGCCGCAGGCGCCAGTGCTCGACGAACGTGTCGAGCCAGTCGTCCACCGGCTGGCGGCTCGCGGGTGCGCTCGCGCGGCTGCGCAGGCGCGCGAGCGCCGACGTGCAAAGCGTCATCTGCTCCTCGAGCACCTTCAGGTCGGCTTCGTAGCGGGCCAGCCCCGGATCGGCGCGCGCCGCGTCGCGCAGTTCCTCGGCAAGCATCGCGATCGTCGACAGCGGCGTGCCCATCTCGTGCGCGACGGTGGCGGCCTGCACGCCGAGCGCGACCGCCCGCTCGTCGCGCAGCAGGTGCGCCTGCGCTTCGCCGAGCGCCGCGTCGCGCTGGCGCAGCGCATTCGACATGCGCGCGACGAACCACGCGATCAGCCCGACGCTGACCATGAAGTTCGCCCACATCCCGGTACGGTAGTAGTCGAACAGGTTGGCCGGGTTATCCATGTTGAGCGGCACCGAGTCGAAGCCGAGCGCCGCGTAGCACGCGACCGCGAACGCCGCGAGCCAGATCATCAGGTGCCACGGCAGCACGGCCGCCGCGATCGCGAGCGAAGGCAGGTACAGCGACACGAACGGGTTGGTCGTGCCGCCCGACAGGAACAGCAGCGCGGACAGCGCGCCGAGGTCGACCCACAGCTGGCCGAGCAGCTCGAAATTGGTCTCGGGCCGCGCGCGCAGCACGCGCACCCAGGTCAGCGCGTTGAAAACGATTTCGAGCGCGATGACCATCAGCATCGCCGGCAACGGCAGATGCACGCCGAAATAGGTCTGCACGACGCCGATCGTCACGAGCTGGCCGATGATCGCGAGATTGCGGAGCCAGAACAGGTGACTGAGGTTGACGCGCCCGGTGGTGGTGATTCGTTGCATCCGGGCAGTTTACCCGTTTAGCGGGCAGCGCCTCTAGCGGGGCCGGATCGGAACGCGGTGAACGGGATGCGCTGCGTGCACGGCCGGTGCCGTCAGCCGGCCGCGCCGGCCATCCGCTGCGCGATCTCGTCGGCCAGGCATTCGGGGCACCGGCAGCGCGCGCCGGCAGCCGGCGGCGTACCGCCGGGCAAGACCGGCATCGACGCGCACCAGCATTCGAACGGTTGCGAGCGGGCGCCGCAGTCGAAGCTGCGCCCGCAGTGCGGGCAACGCGCGCGGCGCGGGGCGGAACGGGCGTCGGCGGCGGGATCGGTCATGGCGGAAACGCGGAAGCGGGCGTGAAACCGCCCTACGCGACAAGCATAGCGCGGCGAACGGATTTTGCACGCCGTCCATCCGGCCGACGACCGTCGTAAACGCTCGCGAGCCACCTCGGCACCGCTACCCGCGCACCGTTGCGCACACCGTCGCCCGAACGGCCGCCCGCATCGCGCCGCGCCATAGCCGGCGGGCCGCCGCGCGCTGTACCCGAGCCGCGCCGCACGTGTTCCGGCCCGTCCAAAAACCCGATGCTGCGCTGCGCCACTCCTGTACAATTCGCCGTGTTTCAACCGTTCCCAGCCAGAGCCGCCGCCATGTCCGAGCCCATCGACCTCTCGCAGATCGCCCCCACGCTGAAAGCAGAAATCCTCGCCGAGGCGCTGCCGTATATCCGCCGTTACCACGGGAAAACCGTGGTCATCAAATACGGCGGCAACGCGATGACGGAAGAGCGGCTCAAGCAAGGCTTCGCGCGCGACGTGATCCTGCTGAAACTGGTCGGCATCAACCCGGTGATCGTCCACGGCGGCGGTCCGCAGATCGATCACGCGCTGAAGAAGATCGGCAAGGCCGGCACCTTCATCCAGGGCATGCGCGTCACCGACGAAGAGACGATGGAAGTCGTCGAATGGGTGCTGGGCGGCGAAGTGCAGCAGGACATCGTGATGCTGATCAACCACTTCGGCGGCCACGCAGTGGGCCTGACGGGCAAGGACGGCGGCCTGATCCACGCACGCAAGCTGCTGATGCCGGACCGCGACAACCCGGGCCAGTACATCGACATCGGCCAGGTCGGCGAAGTCGAGGCGATCAACCCGGCGGTCGTGAAGGCGCTGCAGGACGACGCGTTCATCCCGGTGATCTCGCCGATCGGCTTCGGCGAGGACGGCCTCTCGTACAACATCAATGCCGATCTGGTCGCGGGCAAGCTCGCCACGGTGCTGAACGCCGAGAAGCTGCTGATGATGACCAACATCCCCGGCGTGATGGACAAGGACGGCAACCTGCTGACCGACCTGTCGGCGCGCGAGATCGACGCGCTGTTCGAGGACGGCACGATCTCCGGCGGCATGCTGCCGAAGATCTCGTCGGCGCTCGACGCCGCGAAGAGCGGCGTGAAGTCGGTGCACATCGTCGACGGCCGGATCGAACATTCGGTGCTGCTGGAAATCCTGACCGAGCAGCCGTTCGGCACGATGATCCGCTCGCATTGAGCGCGCGCCGCAAACCCTCCGGCCCCGACCTGCCGGCGTCGCTGCGACGCCGGCGCATCTCCCGCAGCCGGCCGCACGCCGGCTCGCCCGTCTGGCTGTTCGATCTCGACAACACGCTGCACCACGCATCGCACGCGATCTTTCCGGAGATCAACCGCGCGATGACGCAGTACATCATCGACGCGCTGCAGGTCGAGCGCGCCGAAGCCGACCGCCTGCGCACCGGCTACACGCAGCGCTACGGCGCCGCACTCCTCGGCCTCACGCGCCACCATCCGATCGATCCGCACGACTTCCTGCGCGTGGTCCACACGTTCGCCGATCTTCCCGCGATGGTGCGCGCCGAGCGCGGCCTCGCGCACATCATCGCCGCGCTGCCGGGCCGCAAGTTCGTGCTGACCAATGCGCCCGAGAACTATGCGCGCGCGGTGCTGCGCGAATTGCGCATCGAGCGGCTGTTCGAACGCGTGATCGCGATCGAGCACATGCGCGACCGCCGCACATGGCGCGCGAAGCCCGATCACACGATGCTGCGCCGTACGCTGCGCGCCGTACGTGCCCGTGCGTCCGACGCGATCCTCGTCGAGGATACGCTCGGCCACCTGAAGCGCTACAAGCGCCTCGGCATCGGCACGGTGTGGATCACCGGCCACCTTCCCGGCCACCTGCCAGGCACCGGACGCCCACTTTATGTCGACCAGCGCATTCGTTCGCTAAAATCGCTCCGACTGGGCACACGATCGGGGCGACAAAAATGCAGCCGACTTACCCGCAGGACCAAGCCGTAACCGAAGGCCGGACCACACCTGCCCGCCCGCGCCCGAAGCCGGGCGAGCGCCGCGTGATGATCCTGCAGACCCTCGCGGCGATGCTCGAGGCGCCGAAACCCGAAAAAATCACGACCGCCTCGCTCGCGGCCCGGCTCGACGTGTCGGAAGCCGCGCTGTACCGGCACTTCCCCAGCAAGGCGAAGATGTACGAAGGGCTGATCGAGTTCATCGAGCAGGCGCTGTTCGGGCTCGTCAACCAGATCGTCGCGAAGGAGCCGAACGGCGTGCAGCAGGCGCGCACGATCGCACTGACGATGCTCAATTTCGCCGCGAAGAATCCGGGCATGACGCGCGTGCTGACCGGCGAGGCGCTGGTCGGCGAGGACGAGCGTCTGACCGAGCGCGTGAACCAATTGCTCGACCGGATCGAGGCGACCGTCAAGCAGTGCCTGCGGGTCGCGCGTACCGAGGCGCAAGCGCCCGACGGCGCGGCGCCGTTCGCGCTGCCCGCCGACTACGATCCCGCCGCCCGCGCGAGCCTGCTCGTCAGCTATGTGATCGGCCGGTGGCATCGCTTCGCGAAAGGCGGGTTCCAGAAACCGCCCGGCGAGCAGGCCGATGCGCATTTGCGGCTGATCCTGCAGTAAGCGTGGTCGGCGGCAAAACGGTTCATCGTCGCCACGCGCGGTCGGCAAAGCGTGCGACACATCGGGCCGCCCTCCGCCAGCGACGCCTCACTGGTAACTGAGCGTGAACGTCATTCGCCCCTTGGCCTTGCCCGCGGTAACGGTCGGCGACGTCTGAATGAATCGGGCGCTCAACGGGATCGAGAAGAAGCCGTTACCTGTCGTGCCGGCATACCACTGATTCTTGTTCCCCGCCACTGACGAGTCGGGCCCGTAGCTGAGCAGCGTCGAATCCTTGAAAACCTGGATGCCCAATCCCTTGGCCGTCGAATCGGACGAGAGATTCAGCGTATTCGACGTGTTGGACTGGTACGTGACGTCGGTCAAAGTCATATAGAGCTTCGCATCGACGCTCTCGTCACCACCGGAACAGATCAAGTTGATCGCGAAAGGCTTCAAATCCGAGGTCGAGCCGATCCCGGTGAATTTCTTTGTGGAATAGGTACCGAGATCCACATTTTGCGTCGCCGCAGCAGCATTACAGGTCGGCGCCTTGATCTGTAAATCACCGGACCATCGATAGCTGACGACTTTGTCCGTCAGAGAGGTCACCGAGTGAAAAGCAAACTCGCCCGACAATCTGCCTTTTCCCGTAATGGGGCCGATTTTGTAAAATTGCAGCATCACGGACGCTTTGTTACCACCACCAACACCTATCTCATATTCCGGATAATACGCATCCCGACTATCTATCGGAAGAAACTTCCCACTGCTCGCTATTTTTACCGCAACGCCTTCAATCCCCGATTGAAACATCTTCTGATTGACACCGTAAGCCGGCAAAGGAGAATGCCAATAAGAAAGGCTAAATATAGGGTACACACATCGAATCCAAAACGGCGGCGGGACATTGTCCGACTCTAGCGTTATGCCGAGTAACAGCGTGCCATCCGGCACATTGGGATTGAATGGCGGTATTTTATTGGCGTCGAAATTGTACTCTGCCGTCTTTAACGGACCAGTCGGATTGATGGTGAAGCAATAAGGGGCTGCGTGCGCGAGACCCGACAGCCCCGACATCATCGCCATCGCAATAATCCATTTCCATTTTTTCATCGCAATTTCTCTATCGATCAACTTGAATGTCTTTCGCGGGGCATCGACCGCCACGATCTTTCCGCGACGCGCCGCGTCTCTTCCAGTCAGCGCCCCGTCGGTGCTGGCGTCGCGGCTTGACGAGCGCGCGGCGCCTGCGACGTTGTCCGCGTAGACGCGTGTTACTCGCCGGGTGCAGCATCCATTCCATCGGTCGGTGGCTCTGCGCTGCGACAAAGCGCATCAACACGCTGGTAGCTGTCCGATCCCGAATGTTTTTCACGCACCGGCAGGTCATATGTGATGCGGCACCGCGCGTCGGGCTCCTCGCCCCATCTGACCGAGAGTTCGCCGCGATCCTCCAGCCCCCGGGCGAATATCTTGCTGGCCTGCCCGACTATGCCGACACGCTTGCCGTGTACGTCGATCACATCTGCACCGAACGGTAACGGCTTGCCGTTCGACCGCGTGGTGTGGATCACCGCCGAGCGGCCCATTTCGGTTTCATACTTCAGCATCACGATCGCCCCTGCGCGGGGAGCGATCTGCTGACTGGTGGATTTCAATTCGACATCGGTGGACAGCCCCTTCGGATCGATATCGACCGAATTGACGCTATAGGGTGTCAGGTAAGGCACGATCGCGTAGCCACGGCCATCCACTCGCAAACCCGATGAATTGAGGACGCGCGCCCCCTGGGCATTCTTTGCCTCGACGATCCCGAATGTTTCAGAAACCGGCTGCGACAGCGTGATCCCGCCCGGATGCGCAACCAACGCGCCGCGCACGCCGAGCGAGCCTTGCGAATACCCCTTTCCGGTGCCCGCGCTGGCCGAAATATCGGCTACGCGGCCGTGATACAGCACATTTGCACTGCCCGACGTGCTGCCCTGACCGGTGCCGGAAACGTGGTTGACGTTCACGCCGTACGAAAGATTGCGATCCGCGCCAAGCGAACCCGTCATGGCCGTCCGAACCTGCGTGCTGCCGCTCGTATCGCGTGACACGCTTGAGCTGATGGTGAGCGGGCGATCACGGCCGAGCGGAATCGTCAGACTCGCGTAGTAAAGCGTGCTCTGCCGGCCGAATTGCATCTGCTGCCGCGTCGCCTGGAGGTTCACGCTGATGTTGCGGATCGTATTGCTGTAACCGACCGAGTAGTTGATATCGGAACCGGCGCGATTCCAGTAATTCACCGTCGACGCCGTCAGCGATACGACGCCGCCTCGCTGACCGAGCGACTGACTGATCGTCGCCTGTGCGCGGTTGCGCGGACGCACCACGTTGCCTCCCGCAGTCAGGCCACGCTTGCTTGCGTCGCGCATCTGCATGGCATTGACCAGGTCAAGGAAGCCGCCGGTCGAATAGCGATAGGCTGCGATGGAAATGTCCGAGCCGGTCTGCGGAAGATTCTTCGAGTAACCGATTCGCATGCTGCCGCCCACCATCCGGCCCGATCCCGGAATCAGCGCGTTCGATTGCGTGTAGTCGAAGCTGAACGCACCGACCTTCGTGGCCAGCACGCCGCCCACCAACGCTGTCGCGTAACCCTCGGCGGCCGCCGCACCGACATATCCGGTCAGTGCATTCGTGAAACCGCGCTGCCAGGTTCCCTGGATGAACGGCGGATTGCCGGAGAGCGATGCATCGCGAAGCGTGCCCGCCGTGATGCTGTAACGGCTGATGCCCGGCCGCAACGACAACGGCAGCGCGGCATAGGGCACGCTGAAGGAATGCACGCGGCCGTCCGCCTCGGTAACGTCCACCTTGAGGTCGCCGCCGTACCCTGTCGCATAAAGATCGTTGATCTCGAATGCACCGGGCGCGACGACCGTCTCGTAAATCGTCGCGCCGTTCTGCCTGATCGTCACCCTGGCGTTGCTGTTGGCCACGCCCCGTACGGTCGGCGCGTAGCCGCGCAGCGAGTCGGGCAGCATCCGGTCGTCGCTTGCGAGTCGGGCACCACGGAACGCAACCGAATCGAAGAGTTCACCGGTGGTATACGACTCGCCAAGCGTGAGTTGGGACGACAGGCGCGGCACATCGCGTTGCACGAAAATCCTGAGGCTTTGATATTGCCCCTTGCTCTGCGAACTCCAGTTGTATGAACCGTCATGCCGAAAATGCCACGGGCCGAGGTTCATGCCGGCGCTCAGCCCGACATATCCCTGCGTTTGCGTTTCCGCACCGTGGCTGTTGTACATATAGACATTCGTGTCGTAGCCGAGAAATGCGGCGTTCACCCCGCTATCCCAGTACGCCTGGCCGACATAACCACGCGGATTTCGGCTGAGCGACATTTGCTGGATCGTCAGATCGAGACGTTGCGTGCCGAAATCGAAGTCTGCCTTTGCGCTGTCGATGACCTGTTCTATCGGCAGGCACGCGCCCGGCACGTCCAGCGCCTCGGCGGTTGCGGAGGCGAGCCGGGTCAGATCGACGCCGGTGCGAAGCAGCAGTGGCTTGTCAAAGCAGGCGCGCGCATTGCTGCCACGCAATCCGTCCGGCTCCTTGAACGGGACGTCGATACGGCCGACCCAGCGTTCGTTGACGTAAACGTCGACGTTGTATGTACCAGGCAGCACCGTGTCGCCCTTTTCGAAGCGCGAAAGATTGGTCGCCGCGCTGCTGCCAGGCGCGAGAAATTCCTTTTCGAACTCGATCGGCGCGACCATGAATCGCGCATTGCTCGATTCGACTTCAGCGGCCACCACCTGATAAGTGGACAACATCGACAGCACCGCGGCAGAAAGCGGCCGCAGGCGTGGCAGGATACCCTGCGCTTCGGGTTTTACGGTCTTCGTCATGGTGTCACGCACTTCATTACTCGGTGCGCCCGGAGACCGGGCAAAATGCTCCGTTGAAGGCGCGGTTGTGTCTTTCGACGTCGGGAGGCAATTCAGGGAAGGACGGCCGCGTCGATGCGGCCGGTCAGGCACGGCGCGGCATGCGTGCCACGCCGCCGCGGGTCAGCGTTGCGCCGGGCTCTTGAGCGGGTGCGTGCCCGGCACGCCGGCACCGTAGTCGTTGATGGACAGGTAATCGACTTCGGCGTCGGCATCCGGCTGCCGTGCCAGCCTTTCGATCGGGAAAGTTTCGGACGAGAACGGCGGGACGTAACCGTTTCCGGCGCTATAGCTGCGGCCGCCAGACTTCAGCGTGACCTCACCGAGATTGACGAAATACGGCGTCGGGTTCTCGCCTTTCAGCACATAACCGCCGCCCCCTTCGCTTCGCATAACCGACCATCTCACCTTCCCGGGTGCGTCCAGAGGATCGCCGGACAGCCCCTTCGGTCGGTACATCACCTTGATGCGGGTACGGAAGGCGAATTGCAGGTAGTTCTCGCCGGCTTCCTCATCCGTCGCTTTCGGCGGCACCTCGAGCGCGTTCAGCCAGAACAGCGTTTCCCTGTCCTGCGCAAGCGGTTCCCGGGTATAGATCATGCGGACCGTCTGCCCCTTCTTTGCATCGAGACGGAACATGGTCGGCGTCAACGTGAACGGTACGTCGATCGTCTCAGGCGACGCCTGAACCTCACCCTTGTCGATCCAGACCTGAACGAATGCGGGCCGGTCACCTGCATTCGTCATCTTGATCGACGTTTCACGCTCGGTGCCGCGGAAAATCACGCGCGTGTTGTCGATCACCACGCTCGCGTGTGCACTGTCGATCGCCGCGGCCGCGCTCAGGCCAAGCAGCGCGGCATACAATCCGTTTCTCCACGAAATTTTCATACGCATTCCTATTTAATATGTACTCGCGTCATTCCTGAGAAGCCGTCTCGCGTGACGACGAAACGGCTTGATACGAGAACGCGAAGGGGCGGCGGTGAAATTACCGGCCGCCTACGCGGCGTGCTTATTGATACGTGATCGTGTAGTTCACGCGCGACTTGACCGCACCCGCCGTGGCGTTGCCGAGCGACTGGTACTGTGCGTAGAACTGCAGGTCGGCCTTGCCCGAAGCAAGGCTGACCTTGTCGACGTTCTGCTGACCGATCGGCTTCGATGCATCAATCGGGTCGTAACTGCTGTTGAGCAGGGCAACTTCGACCTTCGTCGCCCCGCCGGCGTCAGGCTTCAGATTGCCGGTGGCCGAATTCACCGTCGGACCGGGCTCGAGGTACGCACTCACGATGCCCGTGGACGGCGTGCAATCGGTCAGGGACAGCTTGAACCCCTGACGACCGGCCCAGGAACCCGGCGCGGCCAGCGTCTTCGTGGACATCGGCGGCAGCGTGACGGTGAAATCCTTGCTGCCGTTATTGATCGTGCAGGTTGCCGATGTCAGCACACCATCGAACTCGACCAATCCGTCCGCGGCGTGCGCGGCGGGGGCAAGCATCAAGACTGAAATACCGGCCAGCAGCATCGGAACAAACGCTTTTTTCATGTCGATAATTGCCTATAAGGTTTAAGGTAAAGTTGAAATGTTCCGTCGCTTTTTTTCAGGACAAATCGATCATCCCCGTTGCCGGCGACGGCATTTCGCTGGGAATTTTCCGAAAAAACACAAGTTCATCACACCCATCGTCGTCCTAATTTATCGTCGGATTTCATCGTAAATGTACGAAAGTTCGTCGATCGACAGGCGTCACGCCATGTTTTATCGCCCACTGTCATCGATACATAACAATTGATGTCCGGCAGCGGTGCTCCTGCTTACCCTGTCTCGGGAACACACAACACTCGCACCTGCTTTGCCGCACCAGTTGATCGCGGTGCGATCACGCCCCAGCGCCCCGACCGCATCGCACGGCCGATTCACGACATGAATCGGATCAGTCACGGTGACCGTCTCCGTCGCCATTCAGTGCATGGCCCGTACCCGACATGACGGGTACGAACAGCGTGGCGCAATCGGGCATTCGCGATGCCGGTACGGCAACAATTCGGTCTGCAAATTCGAACTCGTCAAATTTCCAAACCCTCTCTCACAAGATACATTTCGCTCGAACATTCAAGCAAAACCGGAGTGAACCAGTGAAATGCAGGCATGTGCTCTTCAAATTTGGCATCGGTGGGCATTTCGCCCGCGCGGCGATACTCGCCGGCACGGCGATGTCATTGCCGTCCCAGGCCCAATCTCCCGGCGGTAACGGCCAGCGTGCGGACGGCACCGCGCTCGAAGTCGCGCCCGGCGACTATTCGACGTTCAGCCATGGCGCTCCAGCATTGGCCGCACTCAACGGCGGCACGCTCACTACCGGCGGCAAGACGCGCCTGTTCACGTTCGGCCACGGTTCAAGCGGCGCAATCGCCGAAGGGGCCCGCTCATATATCGAATTGAACAACGCCGAAATCCGCACGCGCGGCATATTCGGCACGGGAATCGATGCGCGCCAGGGAGGCAGCGTGGTGGCGCGACAGCTTTCCATCGATACGGACAATGACAGTGCCCACGGCGCCTATGTCGACGGCGCCGACAGCCACATCGATCTCTCCGACAGCCTGATTGCCACACGCGGCCGTGAAGCGCATGGCGTCGCCGTGCACTATGCGCCGGGCGCCTCCGTGAGCGTCGCCGATACGAAGATCATCACCGGCGGCGAATTCTCTTTCGGCGTGTTCGTGAGTCACGGCGACGTGCGTGCGGCCTTCGATCGAGTCGACATCATGACAATCGGCGACTACGCGTCGGCGCTGTCCAAACCGGGCACATCCACCGTCACGTTCAGCGACTCGCTCCTGCAAACGAGCGGCTATGCCGCGCTCGGCGTGGATGCCCGCGAAGGCCGTGTCGAACTCGCCCGCTCGAACGTGCTCACGCACGGCGAGAGCGCCCATGGCCTGTATGCCTCGAAGGAATTTGCGAACGCGCCCGTCGCACAAGCGATCGATACGTACGTCACCACAACCGGTGCGCGCTCGATCGGCGCCATCGCCCGGCTCGGCGGCAAGGTCGCGATGACACGCGGCGGCATCGTGACGAGCGGCGAACGCGCGCGCGGCGTGCTGTCGGCCGGCGCAGGCTCCGTCGCCTCGCTCACCGAGACGAGCGTCGAGACGCACGGCGCCGAAGCCACCGCGTTGCATGCGAGTGTCGGCGGCACGGTCGATCTGCTGCGCAGCGACGCCCGCACGACCGGCGCCGACGCGTATGGGGCGGCCGTCCATGGCGGCACGCTGACGATCGACGACGGCACGCTCGTCAGCGAGCGCCATGGCGCGATCGACGCATCCGATGCGACGGTCACGCTGAAAAACGGCACGCGCGCGATCGGCGGCAACGGCAAGCTGCTGTCCGTCCATGCCGAGTCGGGTGCGCCGGTACGCCTGACGCTCGACGAGCGCTCCCATGCCGCAGGCGACATCGTCAACCACCCGACCGACGACGGCAGTCCGACGCACGCGGTGACGGACGTCGCGCTCACGAACGCGTCCGCGTGGACGGGCGCGACCGACGCGGTTCGCACGCTGTCGCTGGACACGAACAGTCTCTGGACCGTCACCGCGGATTCGTCGGTCGGCTCCGTCGCGTTGAACGATTCGACGATCGCATTCGACGCGCCGGCGGCCCGAGGCGCGCCGACACCGCGCACGCTCGTGGTGACGGGCGACTATGCGGCCCGCAACGGCAAGCTCGTCCTCCATACGACGCTGCAGGACGACGCGTCGCCCACCGACCGTCTCGTGATCGACGGCGGCCACGCATCGGGCGATACCGGCATCGTCGTGAAGCGCGCGGGCGGCGACGGCGCGGCGACGACCGTCGGCATCCCGCTCGTCGAAACCCGCAACGGCGGCACGACCGATGCATCGGCATTCACGCTCGATGCGGCATCGGACGGCTACCGGAACGGCTTCGGTACGTTGTCGGCAGGCGGCTACGATTACATGCTCAAACGTGGCGGCGACGGCGGGCAGGCGGAAGACTGGTATCTCGTCTCCGCGGCAAAGCCACTGCCGCCGGTCCAGCCCGATCCGCCGATCGTGCCGGAAGTCGTCCCCCCTCCTCCGCGCGCCGCCGCACCGGAACCCGACGCGTATCTGGCAAACGCAGACGCCGCAGCGACGATGGCGATTCATTCGCTGCATCAGCGCGACGATCGTTCGCTACGCGCCGAGGCAACCGGCCCGCTGGACGGCGCCGTGTGGCTGCGCGCCGAGGGCCAGATGACGTCGATGTCGGGCGGCAACCGCAGCGTGTCGGGCAACGGCCGCCTGATTCACGCGGGCGCCGACCTGCTCCGCTTCGACGACGGCCGCGGCGGCAGCGTGCGCATCGGCGCGATGGGCATGTACGGCAGCCAGACGAACTGGTCGACACGCCCGCTGTGGAACCCGATCGAGGGGCGCGTCACGAACGCCACCGCGCGCGGCAGCGTGGCCGGCTACAACGTCGGCGTGTACGGCACGTGGTACGGCAGCCGCGACATCCTGACCGGCCCTTACGTCGATGCCTGGTTCATGTACGGCGCCTACGCGAACAGCGTCGGCGGCAGCCTCGCGGCCGATTCGTATCGGTCGCGCACCGTGACCGGTTCGATCGAGACCGGCTATTCACTCGGGTTCTACGAGCGGGGCGACACGCGGTTCTTCGTCGAGCCCGAAGCGCAGCTCGTCGTGTCCGACTATCGCGCGGACGCGCACGGCACCGCCGGCGGCCGCCTCGACGGCCAGGGCGCCACCGATGTGCTCACCCGCCTGGGCGTACGCGTGCACGGCGTGACCGCGATGTCGCACGGCCGTGAGTTGCGCCCGTTCATCGAGGCGAACTGGTGGCACGGCCCCGGCTCGCGCACGCTGACGCTCGACCGCAATGCTTTCTCGTTCAGCGTCCCGCGCGACCGCGCGGCGTTCCGGATCGGAGCGCGAGGCCAGGTGTCGAAGCGCTTCGCGATATCAGCGGGCCTCGGGGTGGAGGCGAACCTGTCCGACTATGCGGTGGTCAAGGGCGAGCTGGCGGCGAAGTACCACTGGTGACGGGGCGCGGCCTGCGCCGCCTGCTCCCGCGCAGGCGGTTCCGGCCGGGCCAGCGGATCCGCAGGGCCGGGCCGCCGGCCACCCCGCGCACCTCCCGAATCCGGGTCCCGCAATTTCCGCTATACTCGTCCGACTTGCCGCCTCCCTGGCGGCAGGTCGGAAGCGCGCCGATTTGCTGACTCGATTGCGGGCGCGCGAACCGGCCGGGGCCTTGATGCGTCGCGCGTCGCTCCCCGGCGGTTCACTACAAATGCGGCTAAAGAGGTCGTCAGCCGCGCACCTTCGACTCCGCGCCCCGCCGACACCATTTAGCCGCCCAGTCATATGGCATAAGGCGGAACGAATGGAATCGATCGGCATCGTCGCTCCACAGACCATGCACTTCGCCGAACCGCTGCGCTTGCAAAGCGGCAGCGTAATCGGCAACTATCAGCTCGTCGTCGAGACGTACGGCGAGCTCAACGCCGCGCGCTCGAACGCGGTGCTCGTCTGCCACGCGCTCAACGCGTCGCATCACGTCGCCGGCGTCTACGCGGACGATCCGCGCAGCACCGGCTGGTGGGACAACATGGTCGGCCCGGGCAAGCCGCTCGACACCAACCGCTTCTTCGTGATCGGCGTGAACAACCTCGGCTCGTGTTTCGGCTCGACCGGCCCGATGAGCGTCGATCCGTCGACCGGCACGCCGTACGGTGCACGCTTCCCGGTGGTCACCGTCGAGGACTGGGTGCACGCGCAGGCGCGCGTCGCCGACGCGTTCGGCATCGAACGCTTCGCCGCGGTGATGGGCGGCAGCCTCGGCGGGATGCAGGCGCTCGCGTGGAGCCTGATGTATCCGGAGCGCGTCGCGCACTGTATCGACATCGCGTCGACGCCGAAGCTGTCCGCGCAGAACATCGCGTTCAACGAGGTCGCGCGTTCGGCGATCCTGTCCGACCCCGACTTCCACGGCGGCGACTATTACGCGCACGGCGTGAAGCCGAAGCGCGGCCTGCGCGTCGCGCGGATGATCGGCCACATCACGTACCTGTCCGACGACGACATGGCCGAGAAATTCGGCCGTGCGCTGCGCCGCGCGGACGGGGCGCTCGACGCGTACAACTTCAGCTTCGACGTCGAGTTCGAGGTCGAGTCGTACCTGCGCTACCAGGGCGACAAGTTCGCCGACTACTTTGACGCGAACACCTACCTGCTGATCACGCGCGCGCTCGACTACTTCGACCCGGCGAAGGCGTTCGACGGCAACCTGACGGCCGCGCTCGCGCACACGCAGGCGAAATACCTGATCGCGAGCTTCTCGACCGACTGGCGCTTCGCGCCGGCGCGTTCGCGCGAGATCGTGAAGGCGCTGCTCGACAACAAGCGCACGGTCAGCTACGCGGAAATCGACGCGCCGCACGGCCACGACGCGTTCCTGCTCGACGACGCGCGTTATCACAACCTGCTCCGCGCGTATTACGAACGAATCGCCATCGAGGTGGGGGCATGAACCAGCAAGCACTGAATTCCCTGTCCGCGCGCGCGGACTTCCGCACGATCGCCCGCTGGGTCGAGCCGCGCTCGACCGTGCTCGACCTCGGCTGCGGCGACGGCTCGCTGCTCGCGCTGCTGATGGAAGAACTGGACGTCACCGGTTACGGCATCGAACTGAACGACGCGGGCGTGCTCGCGAGCGCGAAGAACGGCATCAACGTGATCCAGCAGAATCTCGAGGACGGCCTGCGGCTGTTCGAAGACCACAGCTTCGACATCGCGATCCTGTCGCAAACCCTGCAGACGATCCACCAGACTGCCGCGATCCTGCGCGAAACGGCGCGCGTCGGCCGCGAGTGCATCGTGTCGTTCCCGAACTTCGGCTACTGGTCGCACCGGCTGTCGGTGCTGCACGGCCGGATGCCCGTGTCGAAATCGCTGCCCTACCAGTGGCACAACACGCCGAACGTCCGGGTGCTGACGATCAAGGATTTCGAGGCGCTCGCGCCGGAAGTCGGCGTCACGATCCTCGACCGCGTCGTGCTGCACGAAGGCCAGCCGATTCGATGGGGAGCGAACTGGCGTGGTAGTCTTGCTGTCTACCGCGTCAAGCGCAGCTGAGCCGGGGGCCGTTGACGGAAGATCCGGCCCGCACGAGCGTGCGGCCGCCCCTCTCGCGTCGCTCGCACCGCCGCCTGCGCTGCCGCCGCAATCAGTCAACGCTACCCAGTTTCTGTCCATGTCGAAATCGCCACACGAGGCGCCCGCACTCACCGCTCACGAGGATCACCCCGGCTGGCGAGCCTATCTGAACACGCACATGCTGATCTGCGTGTTCCTGGGCTTCACGTCGGGCCTGCCCCTGTTCACGCTCGTCTATCTCGTGCAGGCTTGGCTGCGCTCGGAAGGCGTGAACCTGAAGGAAATCGGCCTGTTCGCGCTGATCCAGTTCCCGTATACGTGGAAGTTCCTGTGGGCGCCGCTGATGGACCGCTACATCCCGCGCCTGCCCGGCTGGCGGCCGGGCCGCCGGCGCGGCTGGATGCTGCTCACGCAGGTGCTGGTCGCGGGCGCGATCGCCGCGCTCGGCTTCGTGTCGCCGCGCGATTCGATCTGGACGGTCGCCGCGCTCACCACGCTCGTCGCGTTCTTCGGCGCGAGTTCCGACATCGTGATCGACGCATACCGCCGCGAGCTGCTGCGCGACACCGAGCAGGGCCTCGGCAACGCGGTGCACGTGAACGCGTACAAACTCGCCGCGCTGATTCCCGGTTCGCTCGCGCTGATCCTGTCCGATCACATGCCGTGGGACGCCGTGTTCGCGCTCACCGGTGCGTTCATGCTGCCGGGCATCCTGATGACGCTTCTGGTGCGCGAGCCCGAAGTGGTCGGCGCGCCGCCGCGCAACCTGCGCGACGCGATCGTGCTGCCGTTCCGCGAATTCATCCAGCGCGACGGCTGGGCCGGCGCGCTGCTCGTCATCGCATTCATCTTCCTGTTCAAGATCGGCGACACGATGGCCACCACGCTGTCGACGTCGTTCTTCCTCGACATCGGCTTCTCGCGCACCGAGATCGGCATCGTCGCGAAAACCACCGCGCTCGTCGCGAGCGTCGCCGGCGGCATCATCGGCGGCGTCTGGCTCGTGAAGATCGGCATCGGCCGCGGGCTGTGGGTCTTCGGCGCGCTGCAGATGGTGTCGACGCTCGGCTTCGCGTGGCTCGCGCAGGTCGGCCCCGGCTCGCCGGTGCTCGCGGCGCTCTACGACTTCACGGTCGCGGCCAGCCATGCGCTCGCGTCGTTCCTGTCGATCTTCGGCTTCGAGGTCACGCCGCATCTGAGCCCGATGACCGTCGCGCTCGCGCTCGTCTACGGCTTCGAAACCTTCACGACCGGCCTGACGATGGCCGCGTTCGTCGCGTACATCGCGAGCACGACCGACCCGCGCTATACGGCCACGCAGTTCGCGCTGTTCACGAGCCTCGCGTCGGTACCGCGCACGCTCGCGTCGGCCGCGAGCGGCTTCATCGTCGCGAAGATCGGCTGGTTCGACTACTTCATCGTGTGCACCGCGCTCGCGATTCCCGGCATGCTGCTGCTGTTCAGGATCGCGCCGTGGAACGGCGCCGCACGCAACGGCGAGGCCAGCCGTGCGCAGTAAC
>NZ_LDVA01000042.1:0-17073 GCF_050768715.1 Burkholderia sp. ZZQ-2
CCAGGCGGGCGTCCGGCCCGGCACGGCGATGCAAAATTCCCGCAAGTTTAGTGCATCCGGCGCACGGCCTGCCCGGGACGGCCGGAATGCGTCGCCCGTCGGGCCGCCGTCAACCGCCCCGCCGCGCATATCGCGCCCCGAAAACAAGAAACGGAAAGGCCGCAGTAATACATATGTAATTATTCGGTGCGACGATCGCGTCCCATCCGACTCCGTGCGACACGGCACGACAGCCGCACCGCCGGAGCGACCGCCCCTTTCCGACTCTCGTTTCGAAGGTTCACCGACATGCTCTTCAAGCGCCCGACCTCCCTGCGCTACGTCCCGTTCGCCTGTGCCGCCGCATTCCTGCTCGCCGCGTGCGGCGGCGACGACGACGTCGCGTCCGATCCCACCCAGCCGATTTCCGCGAAGATCCAGGTGGTCGGCCATCGCGGCGCGAGCGCGCTGCGCCCCGAACACACGCTGGCGTCGTACCGCAAGGCGATCGAGGACGGCGCGGACGTGATCGAGCCCGATCTCGTGTCGACGCGCGACGGCGTGCTCGTCGCGCGCCACGAGAACGAGATCTCGGGCACGACGAACGTGTCCGCACTGCCGCAGTTCGCGAGCCGCAAGGCGACCAAGACGATCGACGGCACGGAGCTGACGGGCTGGTTCACCGAGGATTTCACGCTCGCCGAACTGAAGACGCTGCGCGCCCGCGAGCGCATTCCGCAGGTCCGCCCCGCGAACACCGCGTACAACGACCAGTTCGAGATTCCGACGTTCGACGAAATCGTCGCGCTCGCGAAGCAGATGTCCGCACAGACCGGCCGCACGATCCACCTGTATCCGGAAACCAAGCACCCGACCTACTTCCAGTCGATCGGCCTGCCGCTCGAGGACCGCCTCGTCGATGCACTGCTGAAGGATGCGTACACGGCCCGCACCGCGACCGTCTACATCCAGTCGTTCGAGGTCGCGAACCTGAAGGCGATCCGCAACCGGATCAAGTCGAGCCAGCCGAACTGGAAGCTCGTGCAGCTGATGGACGAAGCCGGCCAGCGCCCGTACGACTTCGTGAAGGCGAACGACAAGCGCACCTACGGCGACCTGTCGACGCGCGACGGCATGCGCGAGGTCGCGACCTATGCGAACGGCGTCGGCCCGTACAAGACGTCGATCATCGCGGTCGCCGCGGACGGCACGCTGCAGCAGCCGACGCCGTACGTGCGCTACGCGCACGAGGCCGGCCTCGTCGTGCATCCGTACACGTTCCGCCCGGAGAACAACTTCCTGCCCGCGTCGCTGAAGGACGGCGGCACGCCGGCCGCGCGCAACACGGCAGGCTCGGTGCGCGAGATCCAGGCGTACCTGCGCGCGGGCATCGACGGCTTCTTCACCGACGATCCTGCCGTCGGCCGCACGGCCGTCGATACGTTCAAGCGCTGACTCGCGCGTCGACCGGGCGCGGCGCGCGACGCGCGCGTTGCGCCCGGTTGCATCGCATCGGTCAAATCACGTTGAAGTGGTGCGTGCCGTCCCGCTTCAACTGGTCGACCAGCCCGTATTCCCAGTCGAGATACGCCTGCATCGCGGCCGCCGCGTTGTCGGTGCCTTCGTACGGGCGCCGGTAGCGGTCGATGCGCGGCGAGGCGAGATGCGTCTCGCCGCTTTCGAGCGGCAGCCCGGCGTCGATCCATGCGGCCGTGCCGCCGGTGAGCACCCGGATCTCGGCCGAAGCCGGCAGCAGCGCACGCGCGTCGTCCGCCGCAAACCGCGCGAGCAGGCTCGACCCGCACGTGAACACATAACGCTTCGCGGCCGGAATCGCCGCGAGCGCGTCGCGCAGCTGCGCACGCACGGCGAACCACGCGCCCGGGATATGGCGCTTCACGTAGTTCGCGCTGGCCGTCACGTCGACGATCGCCAGCTCGCCGGGCGCCGCCTCCTTCAGCCAGCCCGCGAGCGTCGCGGGCGATACCTCCGCCACGGCCGGCGTCGCCGGCACGTCGCGCGGCGGCTGGCCGCGCTCGCCGAAAGCGGCCGCGCCGGCCGGCTCGACGACACGCACGTCCCAGCCCATCTGCGCAAGCCACGACGCGGTCATGTCGGCACGCACGCCGTCGTCGTCGGCGAGCACGATCCGCGCGCCGCGCACGGCTGCGTGATGGTCGGTCTCCTGCACGAGCTGGCCGCCCGGCGTGCTCAGGAAACCGGGCAGATGGCCGGCTTCGTATTCCTCCGGCGTGCGCACGTCGAAGCGGTACAGCGTGCGGCCCGGTTCGTCGAGCGCGGCGACGTCGGCGAGCGCGATGCGCGGCACGCCCGCGCGTTCGGCCACCGCGCGCGCAGCGCGGCGCGCTTCGTCGCGCTGCGTCGCGTCGATGTCGTCCGGAAAGCGCCGCGCGGCACCCCGCTCGAGCGTCTGGCCCGCGAGCGTCCAGCCGATCGTGCCGTTGCGCAGCGCCGCGACCGGATTCGGCAGCCCCGCGTTGACGAGCGACTGCGTGCCGATGATGCTGCGCGTGCGTCCCGCGCAGTTGACGACGACCTGCGTCGCCGGGTTCGGCGCAAGCGCGCGCACGCGCAGCACGAGTTCCGCGCCGGGTACGCTCGTCGAGGTCGGGATGTTCATCGTCTGGTATTCGTCGAAACGGCGCGCGTCGACGATCACGACATCGGCCTGGGCGTCGATCAGCGCCTGCACCTCCTGCGCGGACAGCGACGGCGTATGCCGCTCGGCCTCGACCCATTCGCCGAACGACTTGCTCGGCACGTTCACGTCGATGAACAGTTCGCCGCCCGCCGCGAGCCAGCCCGCGAGGCCGCCGTCGAGCAGCCGCACGTCGGTGTAGCCGAGTTGCGCGAGTTTCTCGGCCGCGCGCGGCGCGAGATCCTCGCCGCCGGCTTCGCCGAATACGACGATCGGCGTGTCGCGGCGCGGAATCCGCGTCCACGCGTCGAGTTCGAGTTTCGACAGCGGAAAGTTGGTGGCCCACAGCGGGTGGCCCTGCGCGTACGGGTCTTCCTCGCGTACGTCGATCAGTGCGATCTCGTCGCGGGCAAGCAGGCGCGCGCGCACATCCTGGTACGACGCGACGGGAAAACGGGAAGTGGAATCGGCGGAGTGCGTCACGATGTCTCTGTATTGAATGCGTTGAAGTCGGTGAAGAAAGCGGAACGGTTCAATCTTGGGCCCGCCGGCGCGTGCGGGCAATCGGCCTTCCGGCCGGTCGCTTGCAGCCGGCCGCATCGGCGGGCGTTGCATCAGGCGTTCGAATAGCCCGACACGAAGGGTTTCACGGTGCCGTCGTCCAGGTACACCGCGCGCTCGACCTTGCCGATGTTCGCGCCGTACACGTGGATGCTGATCGATACCTGATCGGCGAACGCGTTGGTCACGCGATGGACGTCGCCGATGCGCGGCGACACGGCCTCGATCTCGCCCGGCGCCAGCCGCACGGCTTCGCCGGACGGCACCGGCCGGCCCGCTGCGTCGAACCGGTACGGCTGCGAGAATTCGCCGCCGCGCAGCATCCCGATCAGCCCCCACACCGTGTGATTGTGGATCGGCGTCGTCTGGCCGGGGCCCCACACGAAGCTGACGACCGAGAACCGCTCGTCCGGGTCGAGATGCAGCAGGTATTGCCGATAGCGCGCGGGGTCGGGCTGCGCGAACGCGTCGGGCAACCAGTCGTCGTGTTCGACGAGCGCGGCGAGCAGCGCACCGCCCTCGTCGAGGATGCGCGCCTCGTCCGCGCCGGACGCGAGCAGCGCGCCCAGACCGTCGACGAACGGACGCAGCGGCGTCTGATGCAACGAAAGCGTACTCATCGGCTGACTCCTCGAATATGATGCCGAATATGATGGATCGTCATGATGCACCTGAAAGACCATGCAGAACAAACATGAAAATTAGCGATATCGACGCTTTTGCAGCGGTGGTCCGCTGCCAGACCCTGAGCCAGGCCGCGGCCGAGCTCGGGATGACGCAGCCCGCGATCACGCGGCGCGTCCAGAATCTCGAGGAAGCGCTCGGCGTGACCCTGCTCGATCGCAACACGAAGCCCCCGCGCCCGACCGACATCGGCCGGCAGGTCTTCGAGCAGTGTCGCGCGATCCTGCGCGAAGTCGATGCGCTGCGCGAGCTGACGGCCGGCGAGCAGCCGCCCGCCGGCGAGTTCCGGATCGGGCTCACGCAGGGCCTCGGCGAACTGATGCTGCCCGCGCTGATCGCCGAACTCGCCGCGCAGTGGCCCGCGCTCGCGACGCAGGTCACGACCGCGTGGGGCGGCATGCTCGTCGAGCGCGTCGCCCGCCGCGAACTCGATGCGGCGCTCGTGTTCCTCGCGCGCGAGATGGTGCTGCCGGCACAGGTCGACGGCGAACGGCTGCTGGCCACGCGGCTCGTCGCGGTCGGCCGCAAGGGTGACTGGCCGCGCCGCAGCTACCGGCTCGCCGATTGCCACGCTCATGGCTGGGTGCTCAATCCCGACGGTTGCGGCTTTCGTGCGGGCCTGCGGCGCGCGCTCGACGCGCAGGGCCTGCCGATGCCGGTCACGCTCGACACCTACGGCCGCGACCTGCAACTGCAGAGCGTCGCGAACGGCTTCGGCATCGGGCTGATGCCGCTGCCGCTCGTCGAAGGCAGCCCGCTGCGCGACGCGCTCGACATCGTGCCGCTCGCCGATTTCAAGCCGCACATCGATCTGTGGTTGCTGCGCCGGCACGATGCGGCCCGCTTCGGCGCGCCGCTCGCGGCCGTCGCCGCGCATGCGCGTGCGGCATTCTCGCTGCCCGAGCAGGCGCACGACCAGGCTGCGTGACCCTATCGGGCGGCGGCGGCATCGCGCCGCCCGGTCGATGCTCGCGCCAGCCCTGCTCCGCTCACGCATCGCTGCGGCCGCGCCCGGTCTCGTTGACCGACGCCCCGCCCGTTTCCATCTCGCCGCTCGCTTTGCCCTTCGCTTCACCCTTCGTCTCGCCCTTCGCTTCAACCCGGCTCGCTGCGTCGAGCACCGCACGCCCCGCCGCCACCGCGATCGCGTCGTCCTGCGGCGTATGCACGCGGCTGCACAGCACGTCGCGATAGTGGCGTTCGAGTGGATTGGCGCGGCTCAGCCCGTGATTGCCCGACAGCTTCAGCGCCTGCTCGACCGCACGGATCGCGTGCTCGGTCACGGTGCGCTTGACCAGTCCGCTCGTCGTGACCGGCGGCGCATGACCCGCGTCGGTGCGCGCGATGTGATCGTCGAGCAGCACGCGGTTCGCGTGCAGCCAGCCCTCGATTTCGCCGACCGCTTCCTGCACGCGCGGCAGCGTCGCGAGCGGTGCGCCCAGCCCGCTCGGCGCACGCGTCGTCGCGAATTCGACCACCCAGTCGCGCGACGCGCGCGCCACCGCGTCGTACAGGCTGCCGAGCAGCGCGACCATCCACGCCTGCTGGTCGGTCTGCGCGTCGGCATCCGCGTGGGTCGCGGCCGACACGGCCCATGCGTCCGGTGCGCGCACGTCGACCGCGTGATCGGCCGGCAGCCGGACGTCGTCGAACACGACCTCGTGGCTGCCCGACGCACGCAGGCCGAGGTGATTCCAGCTTTCGATCACGCGGATGCGATCGCCATCCGCATCGCGGTCGCGCGGCACGAGAAACACGCCGACGCGCGGCGCCGGTTCGTCGGTGCGCGCCCACACGGCCAGCCAGCGCAGCGCCGGAATCCCGGTGCTGTACAGCTTGTGGCCGGACAGCCGCCAGCCGTCGCCGTCGCGTCGGGCAACGGTTTCCGGCAGGCCGCCGCGCGACGGCGAACCGAGCGCGGGCTCGACCCGCAGCGCGTTGATCAGCGCACCGTGCGTGACCGCGCTGTCGAACACCGCGCGCCGCACCTGTGCGGGCCAGCGGTTGTCGGCCCGGCCGAGCGCACGATGTTGCAGATAGGTCATCGTCAGCACCAGCGCGGTGGCCGGATCGGCCCGCGCGACGGCGGCGACGATCCGGCTCGCCTGCGCGAGCGTCGCACCGGCGCCGCCATGCTCGCGCGGCACGACCTGCGCGATCAGCCCCGCGCGATGCAGCCGCGCGAAGTTCTCGTGCGGAAAGCGGCCATCGACGTCGTTGCGCGCCGCATCGGCGGCAAGTTCCGGCGCGAGGCGCTCGAGCAGCGCGGCGACGCGTGCGTCGTCGGCATCGTCGGTGGGCAGGAGGCGCAGCGCGGGCGGCTGCGGCGACGGCGAGGAAGCGGCAAGGCTGGCGGACATCGAAACGGATTCCCTGGGTAATACGGACAGGCGGCAAGCGCGACGGAGATCGGCAACCGCGGCAATCGATCGCCACGCGGCGCGGTATCCCGTGAACCGGGCGATCCGCAACGCGTGCCCCCGGAGTCGCCGGCGCCCGCGCGCCCGATCGTTCGTGAGCCCACAGCGTATGCGTAGCGCACACGCGCCCAAACCATGCAAATCTGATATTCAAATCGGGATTGATTATTTCCATTCCGCATGATCGCGGCGTTAACCTGCGCTCCATTCCTGCCCGGCCGCGCGCCGGGACATCCCCGCACCGGAGACCCAGATGAGCGTCGAATTCATCGGCATGATCCAGAGCCAGAAGCAGTCGGAAATCCACCCGCCGTCCGGCCCCGTGGTCGATCCCGGCTACGTGCGCGACTTTGCCCGCGCCCACGAGACGGCCGGCTTCGACCGGATCCTCGTGCCGCATCACTCGACCGGCCCGTCGGCGACGCTGACGATCGCGTTCGCGGCGGCCGCGACCGAGCGCATCCACTTCATGCTCGCGCATCGCCCCGGCTTCACCGCGCCGACGCTCGCCGCACGGCAGATCGCGACACTCGACCAGTTCAGCCGCGGCCGGCTCGCCGTGCACTTCATCTCCGGCGGCTCGGACAGCGAGCAGCAGCGCGACGGCGATTTCCTCGACCATGACGCGCGTTATGCGCGCACCGACGAGTACCTCGGCATCCTGCGGCGGATCTGGACCGAAGCGCAGCCGTTCGATCACGACGGCGCGCATTACCGGTTCAAACAGGGGTTTTCGGAAGTGAAGCCGTTCCAGCAGCCGCATGTGCCGATCTATTTCGGCGGCGCATCGGAAGCCGCGCTCGCCGTGGCCGGCAAGCACGCGGACGTCTACGCGCTGTGGGGCGAATCGCTCGACCAGGTGCGCGACCTGACGACCCGGGTGCGCGCCGAAGCCGCGAAGCACGGCCGGCAGGTGCGTTTCTCCGTGTCGTTCCGCCCGATCCTCGCCGCGACCGAGGACGAAGCGTGGGCGCGTGCGCATCGCATCCTCGACGAAACACGCCGGCTGCGCGAAGCGGCCGGGCTCGGCGCCGGCGGCCCGCAGCAAAGCGAAGGCGCGCGCCGCCTGCTGGCCGCGGCCGAACGCGGCTCGCGCGTCGACAAGCGGCTGTGGACCGAGATCGCCAGCCTCACCGGCGCGCGTTCGAATTCGACGGCGCTGGTCGGCACGCCCGAACAGGTCGCCGATGCGCTGCTCGACTACTACGACCTCGGCGTCACGACGTTCCTGATCCGCGGCTTCGATCCGCTGGAAGACGCGATCGACTACGGCCGCGAACTGATTCCGCGCGTGCGCGGCGCCGTCGCCGCACGCGACGCGGCGCGCCGCGCGGCCTGACGCAACCCGGGAGACCCTTACGATGTCCGCCGTTCCGTCCACACTCGAACGCACTGCGTCGGGCCTCGCGCTCGCCGCGTCGCCGCGCCAGCATTTCTGGTTCGATCCGCCCGCGCCGCGCATCGACGTCGCCGCCGAGCGCCGTCACCGTCAGGAGCGGCTCGCGGCCGCGTTCCGCCTGTTCGCTCGCTTCGGCTTCGCACAGGGGCTCGCCGGCCACATCACCGCACGCGACCCCGAACTGCCCGACCACTTCTGGGTGAATCCGCTCGGCGTGCATTTCTCGCAGATCAAGGTGTCCGACCTGCTGCTCGTCAACGCGCGCGGCGAAACCGCGATCGGCACGCGCCCGCTGAACAAGGCCGCGTTCGCGATCCATGCGGCCATCCACGACGCGCATCCGCACATCGTCGCCGCCGCGCATACGCATTCGACGTACGGCAAGGCGTGGTCGACGCTCGGCCGCCCGCTCGATCCGCTCACGCAGGACGCGTGCGTGTTCTACGAAGACCACGCGCTGTTCGACGACTTCACGGGGATGGTCGTCGACACGAGCGAAGGCGCACGGATCGCCGATGCGCTTGCGAAACCGGACGGCACCACGCACAAGGGCGCGATCCTGAAGAACCACGGAATCCTGACCGCCGGCCCGACGGTCGAGGCCGCCGCATGGTGGTACATCGCGCTCGACAACGCCGCGCACACGCAGTTGCTGGCCGAGGCGGCCGGCACGCCGCAACCGATCGATCACGCCACCGCGCGTCACACGCACGGCCAGATCGGCGGCCCCGAGGGCGCGCTGCATGCGTTCGACAGCCTGTTCGCGCGCGTCGTCGCCGACGAACCCGACCTGCTCGACTGAGCGCCTTCCCGCACGACCGGAGACCAGACCACATGACCCGAACCGCCGCACCCGCGCCCGCCAATGCACACGACACGCGCGACACGCACGACGACAAACGCCGCAAGCTGCTGCGCGCGGCCGGCGCCGCCGCGCTCGCCGCGCCCGCGATCACGCTTGGCCGCAAGGCCTGGTCCGCGCCGCCGCTGAAGAAGCTCACGTTCGCGTGGAACCAGAACGCGTTCTGCCTGACGCCGATCGTCGTCGCGCAGGAGCGCGGCTTCTTCGAGAAGAACGGCCTGAAGGTCGAACTGATCAACTACAGCGGCTCGACCGACCAGTTGCTCGAATCGATCGCGACCGGCAAGGCCGATGCGGCAGTCGGGATGATCCATCGCTGGCTGAAGCCGCTCGAAGCCGGTTTCGACGTGAAGATCATCGGCAGCTCGCACGGCGGCTGCGTGCGGCTGCTCGGCTCGAAGGCGGCCGGCGTCACGACGCTGCAGGCGCTGAAGGGCAAGACGGTCGGCGTCAGCGACCTGGCCGCGCCCGGCAAGCATTTCTTCTCGATCCTGCTCGCGAAGAACGGGATCGATCCCGAGCGCGACATCACGTGGCGGCAGTATCCGGCCGACCTGCTCGGCGTCGCGGTCGACAAGGGCGAGATCCACGCGATCGCCGACGGCGACCCGAACCTCTATCTGCTCGAAAAGCGCAGCAACGGCGCGTACACGGAACTCGCCACGAACCTGTCAGGCGAATACGCACGCAAGGTGTGCTGCGTGATCGGCGCGCGCGGCGACCTGGTGCGCAACGACCGGCCGTCCGCCGCCGCACTCGCGCGCTCGATCGTGCAGGCCACCGAGTTCACGCACGACAACCCGAACGAAGCCGCGAAGGTGTTCGCGAAGTATTCGCCGAAGATCAGCCCCGAGGACCTGCGCAAGCTGTACGCGACGCTCACCTACACGCACCACCCGACCAACGTCGACCTGCAGCAGGAAATCGCGTTCTATGCGGACGATTTCCGCCGCATCAGCGTGCTGAAGAAGAGCACCGACCCGCAGCGCTTCGCGCAGCAGGTCTATGCGAACGTGCTCGGGTGACGCGATGTCGACGATCGAACACGCCTCCACCGCGCGCACCGCACCGTCCCCGGCCGGCGGTGCGCCTGCTTCCGCTGCTTCCGCACGCGTGGCCTGCACGGCCTGCGAAGCGACGCTCGCGGCCGAAGCGCGCCGCGCGCGCACCTGGCCGACCGGCATCGCCGCCGCGCTCGCCTGGGCCGCGCTCGGCGCCCTCACGCAGCTGTGGCCGAACCGCATCGTCGGCTTCAGCGACTGGGCGTACACGGACACGTTCGGCACGGCCGCGTGGACGATCGCCGCGTTGCTGCTCGCCGCCGCGACGCTCGGCCATCTCGTCGCCGCGACGCGCACGCGGCTCGCGCGCGTGCGCCCGGCCGGCCCGTGGCTCGTCGCGCTGCCGCTCGTGCTCGCCGCGTGGGAAATCGTCACAGCGAAAACCGGCTGGCTGCCGACGCCGTTCTTCGCGCCGCCGCAGGCACTGATCGAGGTCTACGTCGACGACTGGCCGCGCCTGCTCGGCAGCGCCGGCAACACGCTGAAGCTGCTCGCGCTCGGCTTTGCATACGGCGTCGCGGTCGGTTTCGCGGTCGGCGTGTCGATCGGCTGGTCGCGCCGGATCGGCTACTGGGTGCATCCGGTGCTGCGCGTGCTCGGCCCCGTGCCGGCCACCGCGCTGTTGCCGCTCACGTTCTACTTCTTCCCGTCGAGCTATTCCGCCGCCGCGTTCCTGATCGCGCTCGCCACCGGCTTCCCGGTCGCGGTGCTGACGTGGTCGGGCGTCGCGAGCGTCAACAAGCAGTATTACGACGTCGCGCGCACGCTCGGCGCGAATGCGCGCTTCCTCGTGCTGCGCGTCGCGATTCCGGCCGCGCTGCCGCACGTGTTCGTCGGCATCTTCATGGGGCTGAGCGCGTCGTTCACGGTGCTGGTCGTCGCCGAGATGATGGGCGTCAAGTCCGGGCTCGGCTGGTACCTGAGCTGGGCGCAGGGCTGGGCCTCGTACGTGAACATGTATGCGGCGCTGATCGTGATGGCGCTGCTGTTTTCCGGGCTGATCGCGCTGCTGTTCGCGGTGCGCGACCGCGTGCTCGCGTGGCAGAAAGGAACCGTCAAATGGTGAACGCCGCCGTACTCGAATCGTCCGCTTCCGCTGCGCCCGCCGCGTCGCCTGCCGTCACGGCGCCGCGCGGCGCGCGCATCGACATCCGCCGCGTGAGCCATGCGTTCGACGGCCCCGGCGGCCCGCTGCCCGTGCTCGACGACGTCACGCTGTCGGTCGCGGCCGGCGAATTCCTCGCGCTGCTCGGCCCGAGCGGCTGCGGGAAATCGACGCTGCTGCGCCTCGTCGCGGGCCTCGACGCCGCGCGGCAAGGCGGAATCGCGCAGGACGGCGTGCCGATCGAGCAACCCGATCCGTCGCGCATCGTCGTGTTCCAGGACCCGACGCTGTACCCGTGGCGGCGGGTGCGCGCGAACGTCGCGCTCGGCCTCGAGGCGCGCGGCGTGGCGCGCGCGTCGCAGCATCGCGTCGACGATGCGCTCGCGCGCGTCGGCCTGCAGGAATTCTCGAACGTGTTCCCGCATCAACTGTCTGGCGGGATGGCGCAGCGGGTCGCACTGGCCCGCGCGCTCGTCAACGATCCGCGCCTGCTGATTCTCGACGAGCCGCTCGGCAAGCTCGATTCGCTCACCCGGCTCACGATGCAGGCCGAACTCACCGCACTGTGGCAACGCGACGGTTTCTCTGCATTGCTCGTCACGCACGATGTCGAGGAAGCGCTGTTCCTCGCGCAGCGCGTGATCGTGTTCGGGCCGCGTCCCGCACGGATCGTCGCCGAATTGCGCGTCGACCTGCCCTATCCGCGCCATCGCGGCGACCCGCGCCTCGCCGAGCTGCGTCACGACGCGTTGCGGCATCTCGGGCTCGATGCGAGCTGGTAGATGCGCGGTACCGTTCGACGATGGGCCGCCGTGCGGCGGGAACGTAGCCGATGAATGCACCGACGTTCTCCGACTGGGCGCTGCTGTTTCTGCAAGGGCTGTATCGCACGCAAGTCGCGCTGTCGCACGTGCTGCATGCGATCGGGCTGACGGGCGACGCCGACGGCCAGCCTGCCTGGCCGTGGGCCCGTCGCATCGCGCTCGAAACGCTGCGCATCGACGCCGGGCTCACGCGGCAACTCGCGTTCGCCGTCGCGGCGACGACGCTGGCCGCCGTGCTCGCGTGCATCGCGCTCGCGTTACGCAAGCGGCGTGTGGCGTCGGCGCTTGCGGTGCTTGCCGCGCTGGCCGTTGCGTGGTTCGCGCCGTGGCCGCCGGCTTCGCTGTGGCTTTCGCCTGCCGTGCCGACGAGTTTCCAGCGCGATCCCGCGCCGTTTTCGGTATCGAACGTGATGCGCGGCGCGCACTTGTATGCGCAACACTGCGTGGCGTGCCACGGCGTGGACGGACGCGGGGAAGGGCCGCTGGCGGCCACGCTCCCGCACTGGCCGCCGACCTTCGCCGGCGCCCTGCTCGCCCGCCGCCTCGACGGCGAACTGTTCTGGCGCGTGCGCCACGGGACACGCGACGAACGCGGTGCGCCGACGATGCCCGGCTTCGCCGCGACGCTCGGGCCCCGCGACACCTGGGCCGTGCTCGACTACCTGAAAGCGCTCGCCGCGGGCAGCGGCGCGCAGGCAGAAGGCGCGTGGCCCGTGCCCGTCCCGCTGCCGGCGCTCGACGTGCGCTGCGGCAGCGCCGCACCCCAACCGCTCGATCGCTGGCGCGCAGGACAGCGCGTGCGCATCGTCGCCCTCGCGCCGGGCGCGACGCCCCCGCCGGAAGACGCGCGCTGGCAAACCTTGCTCGTCACGGCAAGCGGCACGCCCGTGGCGCAGACGGCCGGCACGGCGCGAGCCGATTGCGTCGCGTCGACGCCCGATGCATGGCTCGCCTTCGCGACGATCGCCGGCGTGGCGCCCGCCGCGCTCGGCGGCACGCAGCTCCTCGCCGATCGCCGCGGCTGGCTGCGGGCGCGTGCGTTGCCGGGCAGCGCGGGCTGGTCGGATGCCGACCTGCTGTGCCGCTCGGACGCCACGGCACGGCCGGCAGTACCGGCCGCGAACGGCGATGCACTGACCGCGCTGCTGCTGCGCGTCGACACGGAACCCGTGCGCGACGTACAGGCCGGGCTCCCGCATTGATCGAATCCCTGACCTTCTCTTCCGACCGAACTTCACGATGAATCCGACCCGACGCCACTTCCTCGCGCAAGCAAGCGCCCTCGCCACGATCGCCGCGGCCCCGGCCGCCGTGCGCGCGCAATCGGGCACGCGGCCGCTGCTGCGCGCCGGCGACCAGAAAGGCGGGCTGCGCGCGCTGCTCGAAGCAGCCGGCGAACTGAACGGCCTGCCGTACGACATCGCGTGGACCGAGTTCCCGGCCGCCGCGCCGCTCGCCGAAGCGCTGAACGCGGCCGCCGTCGACTGCGGGCCGATCGGCGATGCGCCGGTGATCTTCGCGCTCGCGTCGGGCGCACGCATCAAGGTGATCGGCGCGAACCGCTCCGACCCGTACGGCACGGCGGTGCTCGTGCGGCCCGATGCCGCGCTGAAAGGCCCGGCCGACCTCAAAGGCAAGCGCATCGGCACCACGCGCGGCTCGATCGGGCATTTCGTCACGCTGAAGGCGCTCGACGCGGCCGGCCTGCCTCCCGACGCCGTCTCGTTCCGCTTCCTGCCGCCGGCCGATACGATGCTTGCGCTCGCAACCGGTTCGATCGATGCGTGGGCGACCTGGGAGCCCTATACCGCACTCGCGGAAACGAGCGGGCGCGCGCGCGTGCTCGTCAGCGGCCGCGGGCTGTGGTCGGGCCTCAGCTACATCGCGGCGACCGACGCGGCGATCGCGTCGAAGCGCGACGTGCTGCACGATTTCCTGCGGCGCGTCGTGCGCGCGCAGGCCTGGTCGTACCGGCACGCCGACGCGTATTCGGCGGCGCTCGCGCGCATCATCGGCATTCCGCCGGCAGCCGCGAAGCTGCAGTTCGAGCGCCGCAACACGCGCTGGTTGCCGATCGACGCGACGGTCATCGCCGAACAGCAGCGCACGGCCGACTTCTACCTGAAGGCGGGACTGCTGCGCCAGCCGCTCGACGTGCGTACCACGTTCGCCCCCGGCTTCCCGCTCGCATGACCGGCCGCGCGACGCAGCGCAGCCGTCCGAACGGCTGCGGCGCGATCTGGCACAATCGCAGTCTCGCCATCCGCCTTCAGCCAGCGTCATGCCAGCCATCGCCGAACTCTTCGTCTATCCGATCAAATCCTGCGCCGGCATCGCGCTGTCACGCGCGCAGCTGCTCGAAACGGGCCTGGCGTACGACCGCCACTGGCTGATCACCGACCCCGCCGGACAGATGATCACGCAGCGCACGCACCCGCGCCTCGCGCTGATCCGCACCGCACTGAACAGCGATGCGCTCGTGCTGAGCGCGCCGGGCATGGGCGAGATCCGCACGCCGCTCGACGGCGACGTAGCGCCCGCCACGCCGAAAATGGCCGCGACCGTGTGGCGCGACACCGTCGATGCGATCGACACGGGCGCCGAAACGGCCGCCTGGCTCACCGAATTCCTCGGCACGCCCGCGAAGCTCGCGCGCTTCGCGCCCGACGCGCGCCGCGGCTGCAACCGCAAATGGACCGGCGAGATCGATACGCACACGCAGTTCGCGGACGGCTACCCGCTGCTCGTGATCGGCCAGTCGTCGCTCGACGACCTGAACGCGCGGCTCACCGCCAAGGGCGCACCGGCGATTCCGATGAACCGCTTCCGGCCGAACATCGTGGTGTCGGATCTCGACGCGTACGAAGAGGATTTCGTCGAACATCTCGACACGGAAGGTGCGGCGCCCGTGCGGCTTCGGCTCGTGAAGCCGTGCACGCGCTGCCCGATGCCGACGATCGACCAGGTCACCGGCGCGCCCGATCCCGCGTGGCCGCACGAGCCGACCGACACGATGCAGACCTATCGCGCGAACCCGAACTTCGGCGGCGAGCTGACGTTCGGCATCAACGCGATCGTCGTCGAAGGCGCGGGCGGGTGGCTCGAGGTCGGCCAGTTGCTGGAAGCGGAGATCGGGTTCGGCGATTGACGCGCGTACACGGCACCGCGCATCCGATCACATCGTCTTCGTAGCCCGGAAGCCGCCCGAGCGGCTTCCTGCTTCCCACTGCCCTCATCGCGACTCACGACTCGCCATCACGCGGCATGCGCCCCCGCGTCGTTCGCCGCCGCGTCGTTCGCCGCCGGCAACCGGATCGTCACGACCAGCCCCCCGCCGGCCGCATCGGCAAGCGTCACGGTGCCCTGATGCACGCGCGCGATCTCCCGCACGATCGACAGCCCGAGCCCCGTCCCTTCGACCGTCTGCGTCTTGCTGCCGCGATGGAAGCGCTCGAACACCGCGTCGCGCTCGTCCGCCGGCACGCCCGGCCCGTTGTCGATCACGTCGAGCCGCGCATGCTCCCCGTCGCGCGACACGCGTACCGTAATCACCGCGCGATCGCCCGCATAACGGATCGCGTTGTCGATCAGGTTGCCGATCATCTCGCCGAGCAGGTCGGGCTGCCCGTGCACGTCGATGTCGGCCTCGTGCTCGAAGCCGAGATCGATGTCGCGCGCGCGTGCGACCGGCGACCAGTCGAGCGTCACGCTGCGCGCGAGCCGGTGCAGCGCGACCGGCTGGTGGGCAACAGCGTGGCCGCTGTCCGAATCGAGCCGCGACAGCGACAGCAGTTGCTGGACGATCTTCGCGGCCTGCCGCACCGCGCCGTTCGCGCGCCGCAGGTGCCCGTTCGCGCGCGGCTGCTCGTCGGGCCGCAGCGCGAGCTCAACGCCCGCCTGCACGGCCGCGAGCGGCGTCTTCAGTTGATGGGCCGCGTCCGCGAAGAAGCGGCGCCGCGCGACCTGCATCCGCTGCGTGCGGCCGATGTACTGGTTGATCGATTCGACGAGCGGCGCAAGTTCGCTCGGCATCGCACCGGTATCGAGCGGCGTCGTGTCGTCCTCGCTGCGCGCGGCGACCGTCGCCGACAGCCGGTTCAGCGGCCGCAGCCCGCGCCCGACGCCGAGCCACACGATGCCGAGCGCCAGCACGACCAGCAGCCCTTCCTGCAGCAGCGACCCCACCAGGATCTCGCGCGCGAGCGCCTGGCGCGCCTCGATCGTCTCGCCGACCATCACCCACACGATGCGCGACTGCGCGGTCGGCACGTCGTGCACCGGGATGCGCAGCGCGGCCATCCGCAGCTGTTCGCCGCGATAGACGACGTCGTAGTAGCGCGTGACGAACAGCGCACCGTCGCCCGCGTCGCGCCCGTGCGGCAGCGGCAGGTCCGGGTAGCCGGTGACCGTGTGGCCGTTGTCCTCGCGGATCAGGTAGTAGATCTTGCCGCCGTCGCTCGATTCGAGCATTTCGAGCGCGAGATACGGCAGGTCGACCTCGATCTCGCCGTCATTGAGCCGCACGCCTTCGCGGATCGACTTCAGCGACGACGACAGCGTGCGGTCGAACGCGACGTGCGCGGCGTTCATCGCGCGCTGGTACGTGAGCCACGAGTCGAGCGCGAGCAGGCCGAGCAGCGGCAGCAGCAGCCACAGCGCGACCTGCGTGCGCAGGTTCGGGCGGGGCATCATGCGTTCCGCCGGGCCGCCGCAACGACGCCATGTGCCGCGTCGGGGCGCAGCGAACCGCCGCGAATGGGCGGGGGACTCATTCCGCCGCCTCCGCCCTCGCCTCCAGCAGATAACCGAGCCCGCGCAGCGTGACGATCGCGACACCCGTGTTCTCGAGCTTCTTGCGCAGCCGGTACACGTAGATCTCGATCGCGTCGGCGTTGACCGACTCGTCGAGCCCGAAAATCTTCTCCGACAGCGTTTCCTTGTTGATCGCACGGCCGTTGCGCAGGATCAGCACCTCGAGCACCGAACGCTCGCGCGGCGTGAGCGACAGCGGCTCGCCCGCGAGATGGAAGCTGCGGTCGATACTGTCGTACGAAAGCGGCCCGCATTCGACCCGCGAATGCTCGTGGCCGAGGCTGCGGCGGATCAGCGCGCGGGCGCGCGCCTCCAGTTCGGTCAGCTCGAACGGTTTCGCGAGATAGTCGTCGGCGCCGAGATCGAGCCCCTTCACGCGATCCTCGACCGACCCGTGCGCGGTCAGGATCAGCACCGGCACCGGATTGCGCCGCGCGCGCAGCCGCCGCAGCACTTCCAGCCCGTCGAGCTTCGGCAGCCCGAGATCGAGGATCACCAGCGCGTAATCCTGCGTACGCAGCACGTGGTCGGCCGCCTCGCCGTCCGCCATGTGATCGACAGCGAAGCGCGCCGCGCTCAGCGCGTCGTTCAGCGACTGGGCGAGGTTCGGGTTGTCTTCGACGAGCAGCACACGCATGGGGATTCCGGGAAGGTCAGCGACAGGCCGCTACATTACATGATCCTTTCCGTCGCGACGCCTCGCGGAA
>NZ_LDVA01000043.1:0-24461 GCF_050768715.1 Burkholderia sp. ZZQ-2
GCCGCGACGGAAACCGCCGAGCAGTGCGAAGCATCGTGTTACCCCGGTTTCGCGTACTAGGCCGACGCCGTACCGGCCGCCGGCGTGCCCGCGCCGGCTGCGTCGGCGCGGGCCGCGCGAGGCATGGACAATTTTCCGCCCCCGGCGAGGGGCAGAAGGAGACGAGATGAGTTCTGCGCACACGTGCGCGTCGGCCGACGACGAAGTCGCCGGTGTCCGCATTCCGCGGACGCCGATGGCGATCGAAGCGGCCGAAGCAGCCCGCGCGTCGCTGCCGCGGGCGATCACCGGGCATGCGAGCCGGGTGTTCGTGCTTGCGTCGCTGGCCGCGCAGCGTGCCGGCGAGACCTGCGATGCCGATGCGCTTTACGTGGCCGCGATGTACGCGAACATGGGACTGAGCACCGCGTATGGCCGCTCGGCCGCGCGCTACGAGCTCGACAGCGCCGATGCCGCCGATACGTTCCTGCTGCGCCACCAGACGTCGCAGCGCCTGCGCGACGACGTGTGGCACGCGATCGCGCTGCATACGACGCCCGGCGTGGCCGCGCGCGTGTCGCCGCTCGCGCGCGTGCTGGCGGCCGCCGTCTCGACCGACCTGATGGCCACCGATTTCGATGCGTATTCGGCCGACGAGCGGCGCGCGCTGCTCGCCGCCTACCCGCGCGGCGAAGGCTTCGGCGACGCGTTCCTCGATGCGGTCGCGCGCGGCGTCGCGCACCGGCCGGCGTCGACGTTCGGTACCTGGAGCGCCGACGTGCTCGAACGCGTCGATCCGGATTTCCACCGGCTGAATTTCTGCGGGCGCGTGCTCGGCGCACGCTGGCAGGACGCCTGACGGCGTCCTGCGGGTTCCGGCTGGCTCCGGCGGCGTGAGCCGGGTGCACAGGCGCTCGCGCGCCTGCGCACCCGGGCGCTTACGCACTCACGCCCGCCGCATCGTGACGCGCATAGTCGACGTAGCCCGCGCGGTCGCCGCCGTACCAGCCGACCGCCTTCGGCGCGGCGAGCGGTGCGTTCGCCGCGAGGCGTTCGACCAGATCGGGGTTCGCGATGTACGCACGCGCGAACGCGACGAGATCGGCGTCGCCCGCGTCGATCAGCGCATTCGCGGCATCCGGCGCGATGCCGCCGTTGACGATCAGCGTGCCGCCGAAATGCTTGCGCGTGTTCGCGACGATGCGCGGCAGGTCGGGCTCGCCGCTCCAGCCGTTGGTGTCCGCCGCGTGCACATAGGCGACGCCGGCTTCGTCCAGCATGCGGCCGACGTACGCGTACGTCGTATCCGGATCCGCGTCACGCACGTTGTTGTATTTCGCGTACGGCGAGATGCGCACGCCCACGCGGCTGAGCGGCATCACGGCGCCGACGGCGTCGACGATCTCCTCGAGGAAGCGCGCGCGGTTCGCGACCGAGCCGCCGTATCGGTCGTCGCGGCGGTTCAGCGTCGACGACAGGAACTGGTGCGGCAGGTAGCCGTTGGCCGCGTGGATCTCGACGCCGTCGAAGCCGGCCGCCATCGCGCGTACGGCCGCGTCGCGGAATTCGTCGACCGTGTCGGCCACCTCGTCCGTCGTCATCGCGCGCGACGGCGTCGCGTGAATCTTCGTGTAATAGCCGTTCTGCAACTGCGCCCACACCTGCAACTGCTCGAGATCGTCGTTGACGCCGGACGGCGACAGCGGCGCGTCGCCGCCGAGCAGCGTCAGCGAGCTCACGCGGCCGCCGTGCCACAACTGCGCGAAGATCCGGCCGCCGTTCGCATGCACGGCGTCGGTGACCTGCTTCCAGCCGGCCGCCTGCTCGTCGGTGACGAGCCCCGGCGTCAGTTCGAACGAGGCGGACGCCGGGCTGACGTTGGTCGCCTCGGTGACGATCAGGCCGGCGGACGCGCGCTGCGCGTAGTACTCGGCCATCAGTTCGGTCGGCTGGCCGCGCGACGGCGCGCGCGAGCGCGTCATCGGCCCCATCACGACACGGTTGGGAAGCAGCAGGCCGCGCAGGTCGTAGTGGCTGAGCAGGGAAGACATGATGGATTCCTTTTTGCGTGAGGCAGGGCGGCGCCGCGTGTCGCGTGGTGGCGACCGGTCAGGCGGCTGGCCCTGTGGAAAGTTCGGGAAAGAAAGACGGGGGTAACGTGCCGGCAGCGTTCCGGCGCGCGAGCGGCCCGGAGGGCGCCGCGCGTGAACCGGTGCCGGCGCCGGTTCAGGACTGGGCGTGGCGTCGTGCGTGCGGACGCCCGATCGCGAGGTAGTGGGCGAGCGCGACGACCGGGAACGCGCCGGCCACCGCGGCCACGAGCGGCCAGCCGCCGTGTTCGTACAGCGGGCTCGCGAGCGCGGAGCCGATCGCGCCGCCGACGAAGATGCTCGTCATGTACAGCGCGTTCAGCCGGTTGCGGCTTGCCGCGTGCAGCGCATAGATCTCGCGCTGGCCGAGCACCATGTTCATCTGCACCGCGAAGTCGAGCACGATGCCGGTGACGACGAGGCCATACAGGCCGGCGCCGTGGATCAGCGCGACCGCGTACGACAGCGCGCCGGCGACCAGCGCGATCAGCGTCGCCCGCACGCCGTGGCCGGCATCGGCGAGGCGGCCGGCGACCGGGGCCGACGTCGCGCCGATCGCCCCGACCAGCGCGAACAGGCCGATGGCCGATTGCGACAGCCCGTAGTGGCGCGTGAGCTCGACCGGCACGGCGGTCCAGAACAGGCTGAACGACGCGAACATCAGGCCCTGGTAGAACGCGCGATGGCGCAGCACCGGCATCGTGCGGACCAGGTGCAGCAGCGAGCCGATCAGCTCGAAATAGGTCGCGCGGTGATCGGGCTGGCGCGACGGGATCGTCAGCGCGAGCACGGCGGTCACGAGCGTCATCAGCACCGCGGCGGCCGCGAACACGAAGCGCCAGCCGAACGCGTCGGCCACCACGCTCGACAGCGGGCGCGCGAGCAGGATGCCGAGCAGCAGCCCGCCCATGATCGTGCCGACCACGCGGCCGCGCGAATGATCGGGCGCGAGGTGCGCGGCGAGCGGCACCAGGATCTGCACCGCGACCGAGCTGAAGCCGATCAGCAGCGAGATCGCGAGGAACAGTCCGGGCGTCTGCACGACGGCCGCCGCCGCGAGGCTCGCGATCGACACGACGGCCGTGACGATCATCAGCTTGCGGTTCTCGAGCAGGTCGCCGAGCGGCACGATGAAGAACAGGCCGAACGCGTAGCCGATCTGCGTTAGCGACACGATCAGGCTCGCGGTTGCGCCGGACATGTGCAGGCTGGGCGCGATGAGTTCGGTGATCGGCTGCGCGTAGTACAGGTTCGCGACGATCGCGCCGCAACTGAACGCGAACAGCAGGATGAGGCCCTGCGTGAGCTTGGCTGCGTGCCCGTGGGCCGCGAGCGGGGTGGATTCTGCTGACATGGTCGACTCCTTCGAAAGAGATGTCGGGTGCCCGGTCGTCGGGCGGGCGTGATGGGATACGGGTGTTCGGTTGTTCCGGTGTTCGCCGCGGCGAAACGCAAGCCGCCGCATTGCCGTCAAGGTTATTGATCGAGCGATAACAAGAGAATACGGCCGGCGCGCAATCGAGCTTTGCGTGCCACGCAAAGGGGTCGGAGCGCGTGCGGATTCATGTGAGGGGGGCGAGGCCGAGACCGGTCGCGAGCCGCATGCCGGCGAGGGCGAGGGCGGCCGCTGCGATGCGGCGCGTGCGCGAACGCGGGGTCGAGGACATCGAAAAACGTCCTGGACGGACGGGCCGGCGGTCGCGATCGTCATGTCGGGCCTCTCGAAACGGGCCTCCGGCGCGGATATCGCGGATCGCAAGGCCCCTGAGAGCAGTCTGGATCGGGCGGACTGAATAGTCCTAAACCGCGTCTTAATTCACTTGATCGATGCGAGGTGCGCGCGGGCGCGGCCGCGCGGTTTCAGCGACGGGCATCGACGGCGGACGTCAGCGGCGCTGCCCCTGCAGCGTCGGAATCTGCGCGAACAGCCCGGCGAGCCAGTCGACGAACACCTTGAGCTTGACGGGCGTATGCCGGTTGGGCGGATACAGGATCGAGATCGGCCGCGGCGGCGTGTTGAAATCGGTCAGCACCTCGCGCAGGCGCCCCGATTGCAGGTACGGCTCGACCAGGTACAGCGAGGTCTTGATCAGGCCGATGCCGGCGAGGCCGCATGCGATGTAGGTGTCGGCATCGTTGACCGCGACGGTGCCGCACATCTGCATGATGCGCGTTTCGCCGTCGACCACGTAGTCCCACGGCCGCGGCCGGCCCGTATCGGCCGACATGTGGCTGACCGCGATGTGCTGCGTGAGATCGTCGACGGTTTCGGGCGCGCCGCAGCGTTCGAGATACGCGGGCGCCGCGCACGTGCAGGTGGTCAGGCTGCCGATCCGTTTCGCGACCAGCCCCGAGTCGTCGAGCGCGCCGATGCGCACGACGCAATCGACGCCTTCGCCGACGAGGTCGATCTGCCGGTCGGTCACGCCGAGTTCGACCGAGATGCCCGGATGCGCGGCGAGAAACTCGGGCAGCGCGGGCACCATGATCTGCTTGGCCATCGCCGGCGGCAGGTTCACCTTCAGGCGGCCGCGCGGCACGTTGCGCGCCTGCGAGACGGCCGCCTCCATGTCGTCGATCTCGCGCAGCACGCCGACGCAGCGCTCGTAGTAGGCCTGTCCGTCCTCGGTCAGCGAGATCCGGCGGGTGGTGCGGTTCAGCAGCCGGCAGCCGAGATGCTGTTCGAGCGTGCTCAGCAGCGCGGAGACGCGCGGCGTCGTCAGCCCGGTCGTGTCGGACGCGCGCGTGAAGCTGCCCGTTTCGACGATGCGCGTGAACACGCGCATCGAAAGCAAGGTATCCATCGTTCGGAAATCTCCAGCCTGTTCGTTGCCTGCGCCGGTGCATGCCGGCGCGGCTTTTATGTCGAGGTACCGCCGCTACGCGTCGATGCGCTTCCTGAGCCCGTCGCCCGCGAACGGCATTTCGCGCATCCGCTGGCCGGTCGCATCGAAAATCGCGTTGGCCAGCGCGCCCGCGGTCGGCCCCATCGACGCCTCGGCCGCGCCGAGGAACGGCGCGCCCGGGCGGTTGATCAGGTGCACCTTGATGCTTTGCGGTGCCGTGCCGAAACGCAGGATCGGGTAGCTGCTCCAGTCGAAGCTGCGGATGCGCTGCGTATCGTATTTCAGCGCCTCGTACAGTGTCCAGCTCGCGGCCTGCACGATGCCGCCTTCGATCTGGTTGCGGATGCCGTCCGGCGACACGACCTGGCCCGCGTCGACGGCCACTTCCGCGCGCTCGAGCGTCACGTGGCCGGTTTCCGGCACGACCGTGATCTCGACCGCCATCGCGACGTAAGCCATCAGGTTCTTGTATTTGCCGAACGCGAAACCGACGCCGCGGTTGCGTTCGCTCGGCGGCCGGGGCCAGCCGAATTTCGTCGCGGCGAGCTTGATCACCTGGCTCGCGCGGTGATCCTGCAAGTGCCGCAGCCGGAATTCGACCGGATCGACGCCGGCGGCGTGCGCCAGCTCGTCCATGAAGCTCTCGATCGCCCACACGTTGGTGTGCGCGCCGAGCGAGCGCATCGCCGAGGTCTGCAGCGGCATCGTCGGCGAGAAGTTGTTGACGATGTGCATGGTCGGCAGTGCGTACAGCGGGATCGCGTTGCGATCGCCGCCGCCCTCGGGCTGCAGCATCGGCGTCGACGGCGCGGGCACGAACGGCGGCTCGAGCATCCGCGCGGGCAGCAGCCGGCCCGCATTGACGATCCGTTCGTTGTGCGAGCTGCTCCACAGCGCGTAGTTCCAGTCGACGATATGGCCGCTCGCGTCGAGCGATGCGCTGAGCTCGGTGACCATCGCGGGCGTGAAGTGGTCCCACGTATGTTCCTGCTCGCGCATCCATTGCACGCGGATCGGCTTGCCGGGCAGCGCCGCCGCGATCAGTGCCGCGTGCGCGGCCACGTCGTCCGCACCGTTGTGCCCGTAGCAGCCGGAACCCTCGGTGTGGATGCAGCGCACGTTCGCCTTCGGCATCGACAGCATCTCGGCGAGCGCGTCGCGCAGCGGATACACGCCCTGCGAGTGGGTCCACACGGTCAGCATGCCGTTCTCGAGATGCGCGACCGAGCACGACGGCCCGATCGAGCCGTGCAGCAGGTAGTTCTTCAGGAACGTCGCGGACAGCGTCTTCGTGGCCGGCGCGGTGTTGCCCTTCGTGTTCGCGATCTCGATGCGCTGCGTCGCGATCCGCTTCAGGTCCTGATGCACGGTGCCGCGCTCGGGCAGCGCGCGGCCGGGTGACCAGCGGCTGCCGGCGGCCAGCGCGCGCTGCGCGACGACCGCCTGCCATTCGCCCTGCGCGACGACCGCGAGCATGCTGCCGTTGCGCACGATCCGCACGACACCGGGCATCTTCAGGATCGCGGCTTCGTCGAACGACAGCAGCTTCGCGTCGTACACGGGCGGCATCACGACACGCGCGTGCAGCATGCCGGGCAGCTCCATGTCCTGCACGTAGCTGACGCCGCCCGTGACCTTGTTCGGAATGTCCACGCGCGGCAGCGACGTGCCGATCACCGAGAACGTGGCCGGCGGCTTCAGCGGCGACGTCGGCGTCGCGTTGCGGTGCAGGTCGACCGTGCGCACCGCGTCGCCGTAGCGCATCGTGCGGCCGTCCGGCGCCTTGATCACCGCGTCGGCGACGGTGAGCGTGCGCGCGTCGACGCCGAACTGTTTCGCCGCGCCGTCGACCAGCAGCCCGCGCACCTGCGCGGCCGCGTTCAGCAACGCGGAGCCGCTGTCGGCCATCGTGTGGCTGCCGGCCGTCAGGCCCTCGTCCGGCGATGCGCCGGTGTCGGCCGTCAGGAACGTGATCAGCGAGGGCTTCATGTTCAGCTCCTCGGCCGCCACCTGCAGCAGCGCGGTCCGCACGCCGGTGCCGAGCTCCACCTTGCCGGTGAACACTGTGACCTTGCCGTCGGGCGTGATCTTGATCCATGCGTCCAGCAGCGGGTTGGTCTTCAGGCTGCCGGCCAGCGTTTCGGTCGCCTTGGCGACGTGGACGGCGGCGCCTTCGTCCGCGATCACGAGCTGCGCGGCGGCACGCGTGACCGGCGCGAGGCTGAACGCGACGAAGAGCGCGCCGGAAACCATGAAGTGCCGGCGGCTTTCGTCGATGTCGTCGGGTGGGTTCATCAGAGTCCCTTGCTGATCATGACGGGCGCGGCGGCCGGCTCCGGGTCCGGCAGGCCGGCGACCTGGCGGATCGCCGCCAGGATCCGCATGTGCGTGCCGCAGCGGCACAGGTTCGGTTCCATCTGGGTGCGCAGTTCGTGTTCGGTGGGTTTCGGGTTGCGCTCGAGCAGCGCCTGCGCGCGCATGATCATGCCCGCGATGCAATACCCGCACTGCGCGGCCTGGTGATCGATGAACGCCTGCTGCAGCTTGCCCGGATGCCCGGCGGTGCCGAGGCTTTCGAGGGTCCGCACGCGGCGCTCGCCGAGCGCGGACACCGGAATCAGGCACGAGAACATCGGCTTGTCGTCGACGATCACGGTGCATGCGCCGCATTGCCCGAGGCCGCAGCCGAACTTCGCGCCGTGCAGGTGCAGGTCGTTGCGCAGCGCGTACAGCAGCGGCGTGGACGGATCGATGTCGAGCGTGTGCCGCACGCCGTTGACGGTGAGGGTGATCATCGCGCGCTGTCCTCCTTTCTGAGCTTCGCGGCCAGGGTGTCGACGCCGCTCCACGCGGGACGATCGGAATACGTTTCCCGCAGGTACGCGGCGAGGTCCGCGATCTGCGCGTCGTCGTACTGGTCGATGAACGACGGCATGTAGTTCAGCGTGTCTTCGCCGTGCCAGCCGATCCCGTTGAACATCATCTGGATCGCGTTGCGCGGCGTATCGGCGGCGACGGCCGTGCTGAACGCGAGCGTCGGCCGCTCGCCGATCGACTGCATCGGCGCTGCCGGCCCGTGGCACTGCGCGCACGACGCCTGGAACAGCACCGCGCCGCGCTGGCCGGCGGGCGTCGTCGGGCCGTGTCCGGCACCGGCCGTCGCGGGCCGGGCGGGCGCCGGCTTCTGGATCGACAGGATGTACGCGGCGATCGCCTCGACGTCCTCCTGCGGCACGGTCGCGAGATCGCGCGTGACGGGCAGCATCGGGCCGGCCGCCGCGCCGTGCTCGCTCGCGCGGCCGGTGCGCAGGTAGGTGACGAGCTGCGCCTGCGTCCACGGCTTGACCGCGCTGCCGAGCGCATTGAGCGGCGGCGCCTCCCAGCCGTCGACGATGCCGCCGTCGAACGCCTTGCCGGCCTGTTCGCCGCCGATCGCATTGAGCGGCGAATGGCACGACGCGCAGTGCCCGAGGCCGTCGACGAGCAACTTGCCGCGATTCCATTGCGCGGATTGCGACGGGTCGGGCCGGTACGCGCCTTCGCGCAGGAACAGCACGTTCCAGAACGCGACCAGCGGCCGGAAGTTCAGCGGGAAGATCAGGTCGTTCGGCGGCGTTTTCGTCCGCACCGGTTCGCGGGTCATCAGGTACGCATAGGCGGCCGTGATGTCGTCGTCGGACATCCGCGTGAAGTGGATGTACGGAAATGCCGGGTAGAGCGGATGGCCGTCGCGGGCGATCCCGCTGCGCAGCGCGCGTGCGAACGCGTCGCGCGACCAGCGGCCGATGCCGGTATCGGCATCCGGCGTGATGTTGGTCGCGTAAATCGTGCCGAACGGCGTCGCGAGCGGCAGCCCGCCGGCGAACGGCTTGCCGTCGTTCGCGGTGTGGCACACGACGCAATCGCCGAGCGCGACCACGCGCGCGCCGGCGCGAACGAGTTGCGGATCGAACGACGCGCGGGCGGGCGGATCGATCGGCGCGATCGACGGCTTGACCATGATGCCGATCGCGACCGCCAGGCCGACGACCGCGATGCCGGCCGCGCCGAACCAGAGTCGTTTGTGCTTCATGCGCGCTCCACGCGAACCGGTTCGCCGGCGATCATTCGAGCGGCGGGGCAATGGCGCGGATGCCGGCCGCGCGCGACGGCGCGGGTTCGGCTGCCGCGGCACGCGGGGCAGGATGGAAGGTCGGGCTCGCGCGTGCCGGCGGCGGTCGTTCCGGTCGGCGCGGCCGGATGACGGCGGCGCATCGCCGGGCGATCCGGCCATGGCGAGGCGGCCCGGTGGCAGCGGTTCGCGGCGGAGATCATGTCGTTGCTCCAGGTATGGGGAGGCCGCGCGGGCAATGGCGCAATCGCGTCATCGTGTGCGAGGCGGATGATGGAGGGCAGTCTACGTGGGCGTCGGCGGCATTTCCTGAAACTGCGCTGAAACGTTCTGAACTCCTCCGCGACGCGGCCCGGCGCGGGCGCCGCCGCGTCAGCGCGGCGTGCCGAGGCCGAACGCCGCGGCCAGCTGCGGGCCCTTCTCGAGCAGCGACGTCACTTCGTCGCGCCGTCGCGCCGACCATTGCGCGAGACGCGCGACGACGTCGGTCGCGTCCGCCGGCAGCGCTTCGGCGAGCGACACCGCATCGCTCGCGGCCTTCGACGTGCCCGATGCGGTATGCGGGCGCACGGTGCACGCCGCATCGCCGATCAGCGCGACGCGGCCATCGACGAACGCGGGGCTCAACGCATCGAAGATCGCCTGGTTGAACGGCATGCGCGTCGCGTGCACCAGTTGCGCGAGCAGGGCCGGCAGGCGTTCGCCGGCGAGTTGCCGCAGCGTCGCGACGACGTCGTCGGCGAGCTGCCCCGGATGCACGGACGCATGATGGACGTGGCCGGCCCGATCGGTCAGGTGGCGGCGCAGCGCGTCGCGATCGGCTTCGTTGCGATACCACAGCCAGTTGAAGCGGCGCGTGCCCGGCACGAGCGAGCCGTCGAGCGCGGGAATCAGGAACGCCATGAACAGCTCGCCCGGCGCCTTGTGCAGCGTCATGTTCTCGACCAGCGGCGCGATCGACGCGGCTTCGAAATCCGCTTCGTCGACGATCCCGCGCCACGCGAGATAACCGGCGAACGACGGCGCGTAACCGGGAAAGAGCTGCGCGCGCAGGGTCGAGCCGGCCCCGTCGGCGGCGATCAGCACGTCCGCGCGGAGGCGCTCGTCGCCGAGGTGGACGTCGACGCCGTCCGCGTCCTGGTCGAAGCCGGTGACCGTGCGGCCGTACCGGATGCGCCCGTGCGGCAGCGTTTCGCACAGCGAGCGGTAGACGGCGTCCCACGACGAAAACGGCAGCATCTCGGGCTCGTCGCGCGTGACGATGCCGTCGCGATCGATCCAGCGCCGCCGGTGTGTCGGCACGCTGATCGCGTGGCGGCAATGCCGGCCATGCTGTTCGAGAAACGCCATCATCCGGCGCAACACGGCCACGCCGCCGCCCTGGCCGCGCAGCGGCGACGGCGAGCGTTCGCAGACCGTCACGTCGTGTCCGACGCAGTCGAGCGTCAGCGCGGCCGCGAGACCGGCGATCGATCCGCCTGCAATGACTATCTTCATCGTGGGTGACTCCGGTGTGCGGTCGATGGCGTGCGCCGCCGGCCAGGCGTCGTGATGCACGGCGCCGCGCGCCTGCGGCCACGGCTGCTGCGGATCTTGCCATGTCCGGCCGCGGGCTGCGCCGACGGTGCAAGCGCCGCGCGCCGGCCTGCTAGATCCGCAGCAGCTTGCCCGCATTGCCGCCGAGGATCATCGCGCGCTGCTGCGCGCTCAGGTCGACACGGTCGAGAAAGCGCACCGGCTGCTCGTAGCCCATGTCGAAACAGTAGTCGCTGCCGAGCACGAGCCGGTCCACGCCGACGTTCTCGATCAGGAAGTTCAGCACGGGGCCCGAATGCGACACCGTGTCATAGCTGAAGCGCCGCAGGTAGCTGCTGGGCTTCTGCGCGAGCCGGCGCGTTTCGGGCCGCACGGTCCAGCCCGCGTCGAGGCGCCCGACGAGGATCGGCAGCGCGCCGCCCGCGTGCGGCAACGTGATCTCCAGCGTCGGGTAGCGGTCGAGCACGCCGCCGAGGATCAGGTGCGAGCCCGCGATCGCGGTATCGAACGGGTTGCCGAGCAGGTTGCTGAGGTAGAAATCGCCGAGCCGCGCGCCGCCGACCGTCTGCTGCGGATGCAGGAACACCGGCAGGCCCAGCTGCTCGATGCGGGCGAACACGGGCGCGAACAGCGGATCGTCGAGATCGCGGTTGTCGATGTTGGTGCCCATGTACACGCCGCGCACACCCGGCAATTGCGCGGCGCGTTCGAGTTCGTCGATCGCGTCGGCCGCGTTCAGCATCGGCAGCGTCGCGAGCACGACGAAGCGCGTCGGGTGTCGCTGGTAGACGCGCGATGCCGATGCATTCCAGTCGCGCGCGAGCTTCGCGTTGAACGGCCGGTCGCCCCAGTACGCCATCGGCACGCTGAGCGACAGCGCCTGCACGTCGACGCCGGACGCATCCATGTCCTTGAGCCGCGCATCGATGTCGATGAACTTCATCGGCAGCGGGCCGAGGCCGCCGGCGGGCGTGCGGAACGTGAAAGACGTGTCGTCGCACACGAACGAGCCGCCGAAGCGCTTGCCTTCGCCGCCGACCAGGTTGCAGAAGCTCTCCGGGTAGTAATGCGCGTGGATGTCGATCGAGCGCGGCCGGTGCGGCGGCAGCGCGGCCGGGGTATCGGCGCTGCCGGCGGCCGACGCGGACTGTCCGGCGACGGCGGTGCCCGCGAACGCGGCGAGCGCGCCGAGCAGGCGGCGGCGTCCCGGCGACGGGCAGCAGGTGCAATTCAGCATGGCGTCTCTCATGGTGTATCGGGGGTGCGTGACGTGCGGCTCAGCCGCGTTGCGTGACGGTCGTGGTGGTGCCCGCCGTGAGGCCCATCTCGCACGCAACGAGTTGCGTGTCGAACTGCGCGCGCTCGCGTTGCGCACGCGCCGAGCGATCGGTGACGGAGAACAGGACGACGCCGGCGAAGGCCGCCGCCATCGAGAACAGCGCCGGGTATTCGTACGGATAGACCGCGTGCGCATGGCCCAGTACCTGGACCCACACGGTCGGGCTCAGCACGGTGAGCGTCACCGCGGTGGCGAGCCCGAGCAGGCCGCCCAGCACCGCGCCGCGCGTCGTCAGCCCGCGCCAGTAGATCGAGAGCAGCAGCACCGGGAAATTCGAGCTGGCCGCGATCGAAAACGTGAGGCTGACGATGAACGCGATGTTCTGCTTCTCGAACGCGATGCCGAGCAGGATCGCGAGCACGCCGAGCACGACGGTCGTGGCGCGCGCCACGCGCATTTCGTCCCGGTCGGACGCCTGCCCGCGCCGCAGCACGTTCGCGTAGAGGTCGTGCGAGATCGCCGACGAACCCGCGAGCGTGAGCCCGGCGACAACGGCCAGGATGGTCGAGAACGCGACCGCGCAGATGAAGCCGAGGAACACGTTGCCGCCGACCGCGTGCGCGAGGTGGATCGCCACCATGTTCGCGCCGCCGGCGATCGCGCCGGACGCGTCGTGGTACTGCGGGTCCGACGCGACGAGCGCGATGGTGCCGAAGCCGATGACGACGATCAGCACGTAGCCGGCGCCGACGATCCCGGTTGCGTAGAGGATGCTCTTGCGGGCCGCCTTGACGTCGCCGACCGTGAAGAAGCGCATCAGGATGTGCGGCAGGCCCGCGGTGCCGAAGATCAGCGCGAGGCCGAGCGACACGGCCGAGACCGGATCGGACACCAGTCCGCCGGGGCGCATGATCGCCGCGTGTTTCGGGTGGACGAGAATCGCCTGCGCGAACAGCGCGTCGAGGCTGAAGCCGAAACGGCTCAGCACCATGATCGCCATGAACGCCGCGCCGGCGAGCAGCAGCACGGCCTTGATGATCTGGATCCAGGTGGTGGCCAGCATCCCGCCGAAGAACACGTAGACGACCATCAGCACGCCGACGATCAGCACCGCGACCGTGTAGTTCAGGCCGAACAGCAGCTCGACCAGCTTGCCCGCGCCGACCATCTGCGACACGAGATACAGCAGCACGATGACGATCGAGCTCGACGCCGCGAACGCGCGGATCGGCCGTTGCCGCAGGCGATACGACACGACGTCGGCGAGCGTGTACTTGCCGAGGTTGCGCAGCGGCTCGGCGATCAGGAACAGGATGATCGGCCAGCTCGCGAGAAACCCGACCGAATAGATCAGCCCGTCGTAGCCGCTCGTGAACACCAGCGCGGAGATGCCGAGCAGCGACGCGGCCGACATGTAGTCGCCGGCGATCGCCCAGCCGTTCTGGAACGCGGTGATCTTGCCGCCCGCCGCGTAGTGGTCGGCCACGCTGTGGTTCTTGCGCGCGGCCCAGCGCGTGATGAAGAGCGTCGACGCGACGAACACGACGAACATGCCGATCGCGACCGGATTGTGCTCGTGCGCGAGCGTGGCCGGGCCGGCCGCGAACGCCGGTGCACAGCCGCAGGCGGCGAGCAGTGCGAGGAGCAGGCGTTTCATGATGCGTCTCCGTGGCGAAGGGTCGCGACGACCGTGTCGTGCACCGCGTTGGCGCGGAACACGTAAAGCGCGACCAGCGCAAACGTTGCGACGAACATGCCGAACCCGACCGGGATGCCCCACGGAGTCGGCCGGCCCGGCACGATCGGCGCGCCGAGCAGCGTCGGCGAAAACGCCAGCGTCAGGATGAACGCGAAATAGAGGGCGAGCATGACGAGCGTCAGCGACCAGGCGAACAGCCTTCTGCGCCGGACGTGTTCGCGAAAGCGGGCATCGCGCAGCAGCGGATGCGTGGCATGTGACGGTGCGACCGGTTCGGGCGCGGTGCCGGCGGTAGCCGAAAGCGGGTGGTTCACGGTGTCTCCTTCTCGTCTGGAATGGCCTGGCATGGCTTGGCTTGGCGACGGGCGCCGCGCGTGTCGCGCACGGCGCCCGTGCGTGCTCAGAAATGCGGCGGGACGGCGGTTTCCCGCATCACGACTTCCGGCGTGCGATAGCGCTCGGCCATTTCGCGCTCGGTGTCGTTCTTCAGTTGCGCCTGCATGTAGGCGCCGAGGTGACGCGCGTGCTCCACGATCGCCGCGCCGAACGCCGTGCGCGTCTCGCTGTATTCGCACAGCGCGTCGAGCGTGTCGGCGCGCGTGGCGAGTGCCGTGACGAGCGCGAGGGCATCGCCGGCGGCCTTCGTGACGCCCATTCCGCAATGCGGTCGCGCGACGAACGCGGCGTCGCCGAGCAGCGCGATCCGGCCGAACGCCATGTTCGGCACTTCGAGGTCGTAGATCGGCTGGAACAGCGGTTGCGTCGCGCGCGCGACGACCTCGGCGAACTGCGGCGCCAGCAGCGCGTGGGCGGCGTCTTCCATGTCGTCGAGCACCTCGCGCCGGATCAGCGTCGGCGGAATGCCGCCCGCCCACAGCTTGCCGGTCGCGTCGGTCAGCAGGTTCGGCAGGTCGGTGTCCTCGCGGGTCGCGCGATACCACACGAAGTTGTAGCGGCGCTCGCCCGGCTTCGTGCTGTTGCCCTGGCCGGCGACCGGATAACCGAGGATCTGTTCGTGCGGCGGCAGGCCGAACGCGAAATTCCCGAACAGCGTCGCGTGGGTCGCCTCCGACAGCCCGGGTTCGTCGACCAGCCCGCGCCACGCGACGTAGCCCGCATATTGCAGCCGCGCGTCCGGCAGGAATTTCTCGCGGATCGCCGAGCGGAAGCCGTCGGCCGCGATGACGAGGTCGGCATGCACGACCGAGCCGTCGGCGAGCGTGACTGACGCGTGCCCGGGGCCGTCCGCGACGTCGGTGACGACCGCGCCCGCGCGGTAATGCTGGTCGGGCAGCGCCGCGCGCAGCACGTGGTACATCTTGCTCCACGCGGTGAGCGTCTGCGGCATCCGCCGTTCCGATACGACGGTGCCGTCGCGGCCCAGCGTGATCCGCGACTCGACCTTCACGCCGATCGATGCGTCGATGCGCACGCCCGCGGCGCGCATCACGTCGAACAGTTCGGGGTGCGTGACGATCCCGGCGCCGCGGCCCGACAGCGCGTCGGGCACCCGTTCGAACACGTCCACGTCCCAGCCGTTGCGCAGCAGGAGATTCGCGGCGAACAGGCCGCCCAGCGAGCCGCCGACGATCGCGGCCCGGCGTTTGGTCGAAGTGCCGTGGTTCATGTCAGTCTCCGTGTGCTTGCGAGCCGCCGGCCGGTACCGCGGCGGGCAGTGTCAGCCCCGCGACTTCGGCGGCGGGGAAGTTGAGTTCGATCGTCACGCCGGACGGGTCCTCGATGAACACCTGGTGCAGCCCGAGGCTCGGCACGGTGCGATCGCGCCACGCGACGTGTTCGGCGCGCAGCGTGTCCCACATCGCCTCGACGCCGGTCGCGAGGAACGCGATGTGGTCGACCGTGCCGGTGCCCGACGCCGGTAGCGCCTTGTCGCCGAGGTAGGCCGCGAGCCCGTCCGGGTTGGCCGGGTCGACGCCGATGATGTGGACCGTGCCGTAATCGCTTTCGTCGCCGCCCTTGTAGAGCCATGCGCCGGGAAAGTCGAACGGCGGCCGGTAGCCGCGTTTGAAGCCGAGCACACGTTCGTAGAACCGGCACGATCGCTCGAGATCGAGCGTGCGGATCGAGTAGTGCGCGAGTCTGGATACCGTCATGAAGGACCTCTTGTTTATCGACAGATAAGTTATCGTTCGATAAATACTAGTCGAAAAAAGCGGCGAGAAGAAGCCGCGATCGAACCGTGTATACCCTCGGTCGAAAACGGTGCCGGATAGAGGTGCGCGGAGGGTTACGGCGTGATTTCGCCGGCCATCACATCGTCGGCATAGCACCAGACCCAGCGCTCGCCGGGCTCGATAGAACGGGCGAGCGGGTGCGTCGTTTCATGAAAATGCCGGCTGGCATGACGGTTCGGCGACGAGTCGCAACAGCCGACATGCCCGCAGCTCAGGCACAGGCGCAAATGCACCCATCGGCTGCCGGACTTCACGCATTCCTCGCAGTAGTCCTTGTCGGTGTTCAGGATGCGCGCTTCACCGAGATGGGTGCAGGTCGTGGCCATCTGTCGCTCCGATGCCGGCGCCGGGGGGCGCTCGCAGCGCGGCCGGCGCGAAGCTGCGAGCGGGGGGAACCCGATTCATTGTGGACGGCGCGCACCGCGCGCGAACCTTAATTCTTATGAAATGCGGCGGCCGCGGCGACGATGACGACTACAGTCACGCGTACGGCCGGCGCGGGAGCCGGCCGGGATCCGACACGCGGTCACCGGGAGACGCTCATGGCGCAGTCGCAGCATGTCAAGGTCATCGGCCTGCCTCACAGCAAGGAGGCCTACGCGATCCGCGACTTCCTGAAGCGCGGCGAGGTCGAGTACGAATGGTGCGAGCTGACGTCCGACACCGATTGCGTGCGCGAGCTGGGCATCGCGCCGCTGCGCGACGTCCGGCTGCCGGTGGTCGTCTTTCCGGACGGCACGTGCATCTACCAGCCGACGCTGCCGGAGATCGCCGCGAAGCTCGGCTGGGTCTCCCGGCCGCGCTTCATCGAGTACGACGTCTCGATTTACGGCGCCGGCCCGGCCGGCCTGTCGGCGGCCGTCTACGCGGCGTCCGAGGGATTGCGGGCCGTCGTGATCGAACGCGACGCGATCGGCGGGCAGGCGGGCACGAGTTCGCTGATCGAGAACTACATGGGCTTTCCGGACGGCATCCCGGGCGCCGAGCTGGCGGAACGCGCGCGCCAGCAGGCGGTGAAGTTCGGCGTCGAGTTGCTGATGATGCGCGAGGGCGTGCATGCGACGTTCGTCGACGGCAAGATCCGCGTCGACATGGCCGACGGCTCGATCCTGACCGCGCGCTCGAACATCTGCGCGACGGGGATCGAATACCGCAGTCTCGGCCTGCCCGACGAACCGAAGTTTCTCAACGCGGGCCTGTACTACGGCGCGGGATCGAGCGAAGCGCCGATGTGCGAGGGCAAGCACGTGTTCATCGTCGGCGGCGGTAATTCGGCCGGGCAGGCCGTGATGAACTTCGCGCGGCACGCGCGCGAAGTCACGATGATCGTCCGGGGCGCGTCGCTCGCGGCGACGCTGTCGCGCTACCTGATCGACCGGATCGAGCGCATGCCGAACGTGACGGTGCGCTACGGCACGACCGTCGACGCGCTGCAGGGCGACGGCCGGCTCGAGGCGATCGTGCTGCGCACGGAAGACGGCGCGCGCGACGTGCTGCCGGCCACGCACCTGTTCGTCTGCATCGGCGGCGCGCCGAACACCGAATGGGCGCGCGACACCAACATCATCCGCAATCCGGGCGGCTACCTGGTGACGGGCAGCGACCTGTACGACTGCCCGGACTTCGCGCGCGTGTGGCCGCTCGAGCGCCGGCCGTACTACCTGGAAACCAGCGTGCCCGGCTCGTTCGCGGCGGGCGACGTCCGTTCGGGATCGGTCAAGCGGGTGGCGTCGGCGGTCGGCGAAGGAGCGATGGCCGTGACGTTCGTGCACCGGTTCCTCGGCGAGGACGCGCACCGGCCGAGCGGAACCTGAATCGCGCGGCGCGGGTGACGGCCCGCGCCGGTCGCTTGCGTCAGCCCGCCGTCGACACCGGCAGCCGGAACGTCAGCACGGACCCGCCGTCGCCGCGCGGCGCGGCTTCGAGCGTGCCGCCATGCGCTTCGACGATCGAGCGGCAGATCGCGAGACCCATCCCCATGCCGTTCGATTTCGTCGTGAAGAACGCGTCGAAGATCCGGTTCGCGATCCCGGCGTCGATGCCCGCGCCGCGGTCGGCAATGGAGACGGTCGCGTAGCCGTCGCCGGCCTGCGACGCGATGTCGAGTTCGCGCGATGCGGCCTGCCCGTCCATCGCGTCGAGCGCGTTGGTGACCAGGTTCAGGATCACCTGCTGGATCTGCGTGCGATCGGCCATCACGCGGATCGCGGCGCAATGCAGGTCGACGCGCAGCGCGACCTGCTTCGCGTCGATTTCGGTCGCGGTGAGGTGCAGCATGTCGCGGATCAGGTCGTCGATCGCGAGCGGCGCGAGCGCGGGCGGCGCCTGGCGGGCGAGCGAGCGCAGCGCGCGCACGATGTCGGCCGCGCGGACGCCGGACGCGCGGATGTCGTCGAGGCTCGCGAGCGCCTCGTCGAGATCGGGCGGGGTGCCGCGCAGCCAGCGCATGCCCGCGCCGGCGCTCGACACGATGCTCGTCAGCGGCTGGTTGATCTCGTGCGCGATCGACGCGGCCAGCTCGCCCATCACGGTCATGTGCGCGGTGCGCGCGAGCTCGGTGCGCGCATGCCGCAGCGCGGCCTCGGTTTCGAGCCGGCGCGCGTTTTCGTCGATCAGTTCCGCGTACAGCCGCGCGGATTCCAGCGCGTTGGCCGCCTGCGGCGCGAGCATTTCGAGCATCGCGATGCGACGCGGCGAAAACACGCCGTTGCTCAGCGCATTCTCCAGGTACAGCACGCCGATCAGCACACCCTGCTTCAGCAGCGGCAGGCAGAACAGCGAACGCGTGGGGTGCGCGCGCAGGCTGTCGACGTGGTCGGGCAGGCCCTCGCGCTGCGCGTTCGCGAGCACGACCGGCTTGCGGGTGCGCGCGACCGTGTTCAGGATCGACAGCGGGACATCGTGCTCGGTGGGTTCGCTGCGGGCGATCTCGACGACCACGTCGCTGTCGACGATCCGCGCGGCGGCCTCGATCGTCAGCCGGTCGTTGCGGGCGAGCAGCAGCAGGCCGTAGCCGGCGCCTGCGTACACGATCATGTTGCGCATCAGCGTCTGGATCAGGCGCTCCAGCACGATTTCCTCGGATAACGAATGGGACGCGCGCATCGCGAGCGCGAAATCGAGGTCTTCGCGCGCGGGCACGGCCGCGCCGCCCGGCGGCGGCTCCATCACGAGGAACGTGTGCTGCGCTTCCAGCGCCTGCGCCTTGCCGGTCGCGCCCCAGCGCCGGTAGCACGCATGCGCGAGCCGCCACTGATGGCGCGCCGGGCCGGTGAGCCCGAGCGACATCGCGTGGCGCGCGGCCAGTTCGTGCGCAAGCGCCTGTTCGTGCACGAAACCCCGTTCCGCGGCGAGGCTGGCCGACGCGTCGTACTGCTGCATCGCCGCGACGTGGTCGCCGCGCACGCGCGCGAATTCTGCGTCGATCAGCGCGAGCTTGTTGCGGAACGTCGCCGGATTCCGCTCGCTCCAGCCGGCGAAGCGCGCGCGCTGCGGCGCGAAGCGTTCGAGCAGCGGCCCGGGCGGCGTCGCGCCGCCGTCGGCCGCGATGCCGGAGAGCACGCTGAACAGGTGGAAATCGGACGTCATGATGTGCGCGGGCGTCGACCACGCGCTTGCCGCAGCCGCGTCGAGCGACGCGCGTGCCGCGGGTGCATCGCCGAAGATGAACGCCGCTTGGCCCGCAAGGACGTCGGTCCAGAACTGCAGGACCGACATCGGCGTTTTCGTCGACACGCGCATGCGCCACGTGCCGACCGGCCGGTCGTAGCCGAACTGCAGCGCGTCGACGAATTCCGACTGGGTGGACACGAGGTCGACGATGTCGTCGTAGCGCGCGCCGCGCGCGATCGCGAGCAACGAATCGATCTCGTCGCGAATCGCCGGCAGCGCTTCGCCCATCGACAGCAGGTCGCTGACGATGTGGTTGCAGCTGTAGCACATCCAGCGCAGCTCGGCGCTCGCATTGCCGGCCGCTTTCGCTTCGCGTGCGCGCTCGAGCGCGTACGACAGCGGCTGGGTCCACACGCTCACCTGGTCGAGCGCGATCAGCGTCGCCGAGCGGTAGCGCTCGAAGCCGTGGCGATCGACCAGCGCGAGCGCGACCTTCGCGAATTCGAAGCCGTCTTCATACGCGCCGTGATGCTCGGCGATGCTCACGCCGTACCACGCGAGCCCCTGCACCGATGCGGCGGTGACGCCGTGCTGCAGCGTCAGCCGGACCATCGTCGCGAAATGCAGCAGCGGCAGCCCGCCGCTCGGATAGAACATCGCGGCTTCCAGCGCGGTCAGCAGGGCCATCGTCGCTTCGACGCGCGTGTCGGTCATCACGGGCAGCCCGACCAGATCGCCGATCGCACGGCCGGCGAGCGCGTCGCGCACGGCGTCGCCGGCCGCCGCGAGATCGGCGGCGGTCGGCGCGGCCGGCAGCGTCACGCCGAGCAGCGCCAGCCCCTGGAGCGCGACGTCGACCGCCTGCCGGTAGCGCGACTCGACCGTGAGCTGCGCAGCCTTCAGCCGATGGGCCTCGGCGCGGTCGGCCGGCGTGCGCGTGCGCGCCATCAGTTCGTCGATCGTGCTCGATGCCTGCGCGGTCGCGCCGGTCGCGAGCAGCAGGCCGCCGCGCAGCATGCCGATGCGGCTCGCGAGGCCGTAATGCTGCGCCCACGCATGCGGGCCGAGCAGCGTCTGCGCGCACGCGAGAAACGACAGCGCGCGATCGCGCGCGGCGACCGTGGCCGCCGCTTCCGCGGCTGCGACCAGCGCGTCCGCGAAGGCGAGCGCGAGCGTGCGGTCGAGCGGCGCGGTGCGCGCCTGCTCGATCTGGGCGGCCAGTTCCAGCAGCGCTTCGGTCGCCCGGTCGCCCGGGCGCGCCAGCATCGCGGCGGCGATCCGGGCGTGGCACTGCGCGCGCTCCGCCCGCCCGGCGAGCGCGTGAACGGACTCGATGACGCGGTCGTGCACGCAACGCCAGCGGTCATCGGAATGCGACGCGAGGCCGGCCTGGCGCACGGGGTCCATCCAGAACGCGAGTTCGGCGCGCGTCTTGCCGGCGGCGGCACACAACAGCGCGACGTCGGCATCGGTGCCGATGCAGGCCAGCAGCGACAGCAGCGTTCTGGATTCATGCGGCAGCCGCTGGATGCGGACGGCAAGCAGGCTCACGACATTCTCGGCGAGGTGGTGCGCGTCGAGGTCGGCCGGCTGCCACTGCCATGTCCGCCGCACCGGGTCGTAGGCGAGCAGTTGCTCGTCGATCAGCGTGCGAACGAACTGCTGTACGTAGAACGGGTTGCCGCCGGTCCGGCGCGTCACGATGTCGCCGAGCACGGACAGCCGGTCCGGCGCTTCACCGAGCAGGCCGGCCAGCATGTGCGTGACGCCGGGCGCGTCGAGCGGCGCCAGCGTCAGCGCCGACACGCGCGCGGGGGCGAGCTGCTGCAGGAAGCGGCGGAACGCCGGCGGGTGATCGTGCTGCGACCCGCTGCGATAACCGGCGACGAGGCACACGTGGGGCGGCGGATCGAGCGCGACCGACGCGAGGAACGCGAGCGTCGCGTCGTCGGCCCACTGGACGTCGTCGAGCGTCATCACCAGCGGCTCGGCCGGTGTCGCGAAGGCGCGAAACGCGTTCACGACGATCCGGCACAGATGAAACTCCGGGATCGCGTCGGTATGGCCGAACGCGACGGGCTCGACATCGAGCAGCCACGCGATCTCCGGAAAGATGCGGGACAGCAGGCTGGCCTGGGCGCCGATGCACGCGCGCAGCCGTGCGACGATCGCGGCGATTTCGTCATCGCGCCGGGCGAGCGCGCTGCCGAACAGCGCGCGCAGCGCCGCCAGCACCGGCGCGTAGGGCCGGGCCGGCTGGAACTGGTCGACCTTCGCCGACGTGCACCAGGCCGTACGCGACGTCGCGCGCGACGCGCGCATGAAGTCCTCGGTCAGCGCGGTCTTGCCGACGCCGGGCGGCCCGTCCACCAGGACGATGGCCGCCTCGCCGGTCCGAAGGACCGCGGCCAGCGCGGCCGCGAGCCGGCGGGATTCGGCGTCCCGGCCGACCAGCCGGTCGGGCGTGCGCAAACCGGCGAGCGGATTGCTGCCGCCGAGCGCGAACGGCTCGACCCGGCCGGCTGCCAGCCAGTCGCGCCGGATGCGTTCGAGATCGTGCTGTACCGCGTCGCAGGACGGGTAGCGCTCGGCCGGCTCCTTCGCGATCAGCTTCAGCAGCAGGTCGCTCAGGATCGCGGGCAGGTCGTTGCGCAGCCCCGTGGCCGGCGACGGCTGCATCGCGACGTGCGCGTGCACCCATTCGGACGTCGACGCCGCCTTATACGGGAATGCGCCCGTCAGCAGGCGGAACAGCGTGATGCCGAGCGCATACAGGTCGGAGCGTTCGTCGATGTCCGCCCCCTCGGAGACTTCGGGGGCCGCATACGCGGCGAATTCCGCGCGCAGCGGCTCCGCTGCGGCGTGTTCCGTCCGACGATTTCGCGCATGCGCGAACGCGCGCAGCATGACCGTGCCGTCGGGCAGGGCGACGAAACTGGCCGGTTGCAGGTCGCCGTGCAGCCAGCCGAGCCGATGCAGCGCGCCGAGCGTGCGCACCGCGTGGATCGCCGTGTCGAGAAACGCGTCGAGCGGCAGCTGCGCGTCGGCGAGCGTGTCGAACGCGCGCCCGTCGACACGCGGAAAGACGAGCACCGGGCCGTCCGCCGCGCGGATCAGCGCGGCCGGCAGCAGCGCCCATGCCGGATCCAGCACGCCGTTCAATGCGTACTCGCGCTCGAATTGCCGGCAGCGCCCGTCGGATTCCCAGCCGGTCCGGCACGCGGACCACACGCGTCCGGTCTCGGCGTCGGTCAGGTCGAAGCACAGCACGTCGTCTGCGCGGACTGCGTTCGACAGGCGGGCGCGTGCCAGCCAGTCGGCATCCATTCGGTTCGTGTCGTCGGGCTTACGCAAGGGTTGGTTCACGATGAGGGCAGGCTGGATGGAACGGGACGCAACGGCATGTCGGCAGGCAGCGGCCGGGCACGATCGCACGCGCGGCATGCCCGGGCATTGTCCGACAGCCCGCGGAAATCTGCAGCACCCCCTCCAGGGGTTGCCGGCGCGCGGGTAGCGTCCCACTAAACCAATAGATAATGGCCGGCACGCGCGCCACCCCATACGATAGGGTCATGCCTGCCGGCCCGCATCGATGCGACCGGACGGGCGGAACAGGGGGTGTCGCCTCGCTGGGCGGCGCACGATGCGGAGCAGCATAAGGCGGGTGCGGATCATGTATACGTTCGGGCGGGTGACGGTTTCCCTTGAGTGCCGCGAAGTCTGCGTCGACGGGCAGCCCCGGTATATCGGTGCCCGGGCATTCGAGATTCTCGAGCTGCTGGTGAAGGCGGCCGGCAAGCTCGTGTCGAAGGACGAGATCATGGAGGCCGTGTGGCCGGACACGATCGTCGTCGAGAACAACATCCAGGTGCACATCTCGACGCTGCGCAAGCTGTTCGGTGGCAAGCACGGCTGGATCCGGACCGAGTCGGGCCGCGGCTACCGGCTCGCGCCGCCGGTCGATGCCACCCATGCAGCCCATGCCGGCCGCCTGCCGGACGCGCTCGAGCCGGTGCGCGGCGTCCGCACGGGTGCCGCACCGCGCAAGTGTCCGCTGATTGGCCGCGAGCCGGAAGCGGCCGAGCTGCACGCGCTGCTCGAACGCGAGGCGTTCGTCACGCTGGTCGGCCCCGGTGGCGTCGGCAAGACGCATCTTGCGCTGGAGGTCGCCGCCGCGTGGTCGGCCGTGCGCGGCATCGAGATGGTCCGGATCGACCTGGCCGGCTGCCCGGGAGGCGCGACGCTGGAGTCCGCGGTACTGGGCGCGCTCGGCCTGCCGGGCGGCCCGGCCGCCGGGCAGGCGGACGTCGTGCGCGCGATCGGCGGGCAGCGCGTGATGCTGGTGTTCGACAACGCGGAGCAGCATGTCGGCGAACTGGCGGACCTGTGCGAAGCGATCGCCGACGAGAACGCCGGCGCGATCCTCGTCGTGACCAGCCGCGAGCCGCTGCGGGTCGCCGGCGAACGCGTGTATCGCGTCGGGCCGCTGCCCGTGCCGCCGGCCGGCGCGACCGAAGGCGAGATCGTCGCGTGCGGGGCCGTCCGCATGTTCCTGGCGCGGGCGCGCGCGATGGGCACCGACGTGCCCGCGGATGCGAAGACGCTGGACGCGATCGCGACCGTCTGCCGGCGCCTGAGCGGCCTGCCGCTCGCGCTCGAACTCGGCGCGGCACGCGTCGCGCTGCTCGGGATCCAGGGGCTGGCCGCCGATCTCGACAAGTCGGTGCTGTCGTTGTCCGGCGGCCTGCGGACCGCCCATCCGCGCCAGCAGACGCTGCGGGCCACGATCGAGTGGAGCTACCGGCTGCTCGACGACGCGGAACGCACCGTGCTGTGCCGCCTCGCGGTGTTTCCGGATGCGTTCCCGCTCGACGCGGCGTGCGCGCTCGCCGCGTGCGACGAACTCGGCGGCGCACGCGTGCTCGACTGTCTCGTCAGTCTCGCGTCGAAATCGTTGCTGGTCGTTCATTCGGTCGGGCTGTCGAAGCGTTATTCGCTGCTCGAGGTCGTGCGCGCGTATGCGCTCGAGAAGCTGGCGGAGTCGGGGGAAGCGGGCCGCGTGCATGCGCGGTGCGCGTCGTTCACCGCCGCCGAACGCGCGGATTCGCGTCCGC
>NZ_LDVA01000044.1:0-209 GCF_050768715.1 Burkholderia sp. ZZQ-2
ATGTAGGGCTCGCGGTCGACCTCGTCGGAGTTGAAGACGTACTCGCGCGGATTCTTGACGTAGACCAGGATCGTGTCGTGCTTGGTGGGCCAGCGACTGCGCGACTTGGCGCCGTAGTCGTACGCCCAGATCAGCTCGTTGAGGAAGCAGTCCCGCCCGAACACCGCGTCGAGCATGACCTTCGCGTAGTGCGCCTCCCGATAGTCGAG
>NZ_LDVA01000045.1:0-1016 GCF_050768715.1 Burkholderia sp. ZZQ-2
CGAAGCCGCCGCCGACCAGCAGCGCGAGCGCGACGCGTGGCGCGCGGATGTCGAGCAGTACCGCGCGCGCCTGCTGCGCGGCGGCATCGCCGGTCAGCGCGGCCCAGGCTTCCGTGAGCGGAATGCGGTACGCGCCGACGCACAGTGCGACGACGGACATCGCGCACACGAGAACGGCGAGCGCGGCCAGCGCGAACGGCGCGAAGCGGCGCGACGTGCCCATGCGCGCGGCGCCGGAGCGCGGCGCGGGCGACGGTGCGGGGAAGGGCGAAGCGTGAGCGGGCATCGGGGCGATCCGGGATCAGGCGAGCGCATCCGACAGCCGTCGGTGCAGGGTCGTGACGGCGAGCGGCAGGCGTGGGCCGAAGCCGAGCAGGAACAGGGCATCCAGCGACACGACGCGTTGCGCGCGGCCGGCCGGCGTCGCGCCGAAGCCGGGCGTGGCGAGCAGCGCCGCGCGCCCGCCGACTGCCGCGAGCCCTTCGTCGGAAATCAGCACGACGTCGGGCGCGGCGGCCGCGAGCGCCTCGGTCGTCAGCGGCTTGTAGTGATCGAAACCCTGCATCGCGTTGCGTGCGCCCGCGTAGCGGATCATCGCGTCGGCGGCCGTGCGCTGGCCGGCGACGAGCGCCTGGTTGCCGGTATGGTTCAGCACGAACAGCACGCGCGGCGGCTGCGCGCCGCCGGGCGCACGGGCAGCGACCGCGTCGCGCGCGGCCTGCCAGTCGCGGTCGAAACGTTGCAGCAGCGCGGTGCCCGCGTCGCGCACGTCGAGCGCCTGCGCGACGCCCGTGATCTTCGCGCGGACCGATTCGACGTCGTGCCGTTCGTCGAAGGTCGTCACCGCGACGCCGGCGCCTTTCACCTGCGCGATCGCGGTGGGCGGGCCGGCTTCCGCCGACGCGAGCACGAGATCGGGCCGCAGCGACAGCAGCCCCTCGGCCGACAGCGCGCGCTGGTAGCCGACTTTCGGCAAACGCTTCGCGGCATCGGGATACGTGCAGGTCGTGTCGGCG
>NZ_LDVA01000046.1:0-559 GCF_050768715.1 Burkholderia sp. ZZQ-2
ACCTCGCTTCGCCGCCCCGCTACGCGCCCGATGCGCGGCCGGCGCCTGCGCAACCGTCGCGCCCGCATCGAACCCGCCGCCCAACGCACCGACCAGCCCGACACGCAGCGTGCGCTGCCGGCCGAGCAGCGCGATCAACTGCGCGCGCTCGTCGATCAGCGTGAGATCCGCGACATCCACGTCCTTCTGCATCAGCACGCCGCGCCGGTGGCGGTCGGTCGCGATCTGCACGATCTTTTGCGCGGCCGCGACCGCATCCTGCTGCTGCGCGACGAGCGTCTGCGACGTCTGCAGCGACGTGACGAGCTGCGCGACCTGCCCGAGCGCGTCGTCGACAGTCTTGTTGTACAGCCCGATCGCCACGTCGGCCTGCGCGACGTCCGCACCGAGCTTCGCCTTCAGCCGGCCGCGATCGAAGACCGGCAGCGAGATCGCCGGGCCGACCGAACCGGCGAGCGCGTCGCGCGAGAACAGCGACGCGGGCGTCAGCGCGAACACGCCGCCGAGCGCGACGAGGTTCACGTCCGGATAGAACTGCGCGCGCGTCGAATCGGCATTC
>NZ_LDVA01000047.1:0-464 GCF_050768715.1 Burkholderia sp. ZZQ-2
GGTCCCGCCGACGTTCACGAGCTTCCAGAGCGCGTGGATCACCGCGTCGTTCGACACCTACTTCCTCAACTCGATCACCGTCACCGTCGGCTCGGTCATCGTCACGACCGTCGTCTCGGTGCTCGCCGCGTACGCGTTCGCGAGGGCTCGGGCGAAGTTCTTCCGTGGCATCGAGGCGGTCTTCCTGTCCGGGCTCATGCTGCCGGTGCACCTGGCGATCCTGCCGCTGTTCTACCTGCTCGACTCGCTCAAGATGACGAGCAACGTGTTCAGCCTGATCCTCGTCTACGGAGCCCTCGGCATTCCGTTCACGACGTTCGTGCTGACGGTCTTCTTCCGCGCGTTGCCGATCGAACTCGAAGAGGCCGCGCGCATCGACGGCGCCGGTCCGTTCCGCACCTTCGTGCAGATCCTGCTGCCGCTCGTGCGTCCGGCGCTCGCGACCGTGATCGTCTTCCGTTTCG
>NZ_LDVA01000048.1:0-835 GCF_050768715.1 Burkholderia sp. ZZQ-2
CAGCGCGGCATGCGCGGCGGCCAGCCGTGCGCTGTCGCGCGCCGGCGCGGCGTCGAAGCGTTCGGCGAGCGCGTTCAGGTCCGCGCGGTTCGCGAGGCGCAGGATGTCGGCATGGGTGGCGGCCGCCACGGGCAGCCGCCGTCCGGGGCACGCGATGAAGAAGCGGCCGCTGGCCGGGTCGGCGCCCAGCGTGATGTCGCCGGCTGCGAGCGCGTCGCCGTAGGGCAGGCCGAGACACGGCAGCAGCACCTTGCCGTCGAGCGCCGGATCGGGCGGGTGCCAGTCGATGTCGAAATGGCGCGCGTACGGGCTGGCGGGGCCCCATTCGAGCACGTCGTTCCACCAGCCGTTCGACGAGCCGCCGACGCCCATATGGTTCGGCACGATGTCGACGATCACGCCGAGGCCGCGCGCGCGCAACGCGTCGACGAGCCGATTGAAACCTGCTTCGCCGCCGAGTTCGGGATTGAGCGTGCCGTAATCCACGGTGTCGTAGCCGTGCCGCGAGCCCGGTTCGGCGGCCGAGACCGGCGACAGGTACAGGTGACTCACGCCGAGCCGCGCGAAGTAGTCGGCGTGCGAGGCCGCGTCGTCGAACGTGAAACCCGCATGAAGCTGCAGCCGCAGCGTCGCGCGCGGCGTCATGCGCCGCGCTCCCTTGAACGGCGCGCCTGCACGACGGCGGCGATGCGTTCGCGCACGTCGGCGTCGAACAGCGTGTCGATTGTGCGCGGCAGCCGTTGCCGCCAGTTCGGATGCCCGCACGGCGGCCCCGGCAGGTTCGGCTGCGCGTCCAGCGCGAGCAGGTCCTCGAGCGGCACGATCGCGAGCGGCG
>NZ_LDVA01000049.1:0-311 GCF_050768715.1 Burkholderia sp. ZZQ-2
ACTGAGGGTGCTCAGGCGCCGCGCAGGCGCTCCGCGAGGTACGCGTGCAACTCGTCGATCGACACGCGCTCCTGCGCCATGGTGTCGCGGTCGCGCACCGTGACGGCACGGTCGTCGAGCGAGTCGAAGTCGACCGTGACGCAGAACGGGGTGCCGATCTCGTCCTGGCGACGGTAGCGGCGGCCGATCGCCCCCGCGTCGTCGAAGTCGACGGCCCAGGAGCTGCGGAGCGTGTCGGCGACCTCGCGAGCGAGAGGCGAGAGGTTCTCGTTGCGCGACAGCGGCAGCACGGCGGCCTTGACCGGAGCGAG
>NZ_LDVA01000050.1:0-617 GCF_050768715.1 Burkholderia sp. ZZQ-2
AAACAGCTCGACGTGGGGACGCGGCCGCGCGGCGCGCAGGCGGTCGGCCTCGCGCGCGAGCGCGGCTTCGCGCTCGGTCACGCCCGGCACCTGCAGCCGCAGCTTCTTCACCATCGCGCGGCCCGTGCGCGGCATGAATGCGACCTTGCGCGGATGGACGTCCTGCAAGTCCTCCGCGGTGATGCGGATGCGTTCGAGCGCCAGGTAGCGGCGCACGAAATCGGCGTTGCGATCGCCGATGTTGATCGTCGTCATGCCGGCCAGCACGGCCGCGCCGCCGAACACCTTCGCCTCGAAGCGCTCGCGGCGCCCGCCGGCCTTGATCAGCTCGTTGATCAGCACTTCCATCGCATACGCGCCGTAGCGCATCGAGTCGGACGCGGCCGCGCCCGCATCGGCGCCGTCGTCGGGCAGCATGAAGTGGTTCATCCCGCCGATGCCCGCGTACGGATCGTGAATGCACGCGGCGACGCACGAGCCGAGCACGGTCATCAGCACCATGTCCTCGGACGTCGTGTAGAACTCGTTCGGCAGCAGCTTCACGCCGGGCAGGCCGAAGTGGCTGTCGAAGTAGCGATTGGTCGCGATCGGCAGTGCGCTCATCCGCGCTCTCCAAA
>NZ_LDVA01000051.1:0-4582 GCF_050768715.1 Burkholderia sp. ZZQ-2
CAGCGTCGCGCACGGCAGATGCGGGCCGACGAGCCACAGGTCGGCCTGTTGCGCCCAGCCTTCGCGCATGCAACGGCCGGCGTCGGCGAGCACGCCGCTCGCGCGCAGCGCATCGAGCGCGACCGCCGGCCATGCGGCCGGGTCGAGCCGGATCGACGCGTGGCGCGCGCTGTCGGAAAACGCCGCGGCCAATGCGGCCAGCAGCGCACGCCGCTGGTCGGCCGGCGACGCGCGATGGTTGTATGCGACGAGGCGCAGCGCGCCGTCGTCGCCGAGTTGCGCGCGCAACAGCTGCGCGCCGATGCCGTCGCCCTGCGCGACGCGGATCTCCGCGCCGTCGCGCACGGCGAACAGGCCGTCCGCGAACGCGAGGCGATAGGTATCGAGCATCGTGAATCCGTCCGGACGCACTTCAGCCAGCATGGCGTTCCTCCAGTCCCGTTTCCGTGCATGCGTCGAGCCGCGCGCCGAGTGCCGCGAAGGTCGGCGACGCGAACAGGTCGGCGACCGTCAGCGCGTGACCGGCCCGGCTGGCCGCGTCGACGAAGCGCACGACGTCGAACGACGTCGCGCCCGCTTCGAACAGGTCGGCATCGGGCTCGGGCGCGGCCGTCGCGAACGTGTCGGACCACAGCACCGCGAGCACGGCAGCCGCATGCGGTGCGCGTGACGACGTTGCAGCGCGTGCGTCGCCTGCCGCGTGCGCGCGCGGCGACGCTTGCGCAGCGGTATGCGTGTCGGGCGCGCCGAGCGCGGCTTCCGACGCGCCGGCGAAGCGCGCGACTTCGTCGTGGTAAACGTCGACGAGCGCATCGACGAAGCGGCGGTCGAGCAGTTCGTCCGCATACGAGAACGCGGCGCTCACGCGCCCGTCCGGATGCTCGACGACGTCCAGCTCCAGCGTGAACACGACGCGATGGCGCACCTCGTCGAACCCGGCCAGCGACAGGCCGGCCCAGTCGCGCGCGGCGGCACCGGTCGGGCGCAGGTAGTTGAACATCACCTGGAACAGCGGATTGGCCTGCGCGGCACGCGGCGCGCGCAGCGCCGCGACGACGTCCGCGAACGGCACGTCGGCGTGCGCATAGGCCGCGAGTGCCGTGTCGCGCACCTGTGCCAGCACGTCCGCGCGACGCGCGGCCGGGTCGATCCGCGTACGCACGACGACCGAATTGATGAAGAGGCCGAGCGCTTCGCGGGCCGCGTCGCCCGTCAGCTCGCGCGTCGACGCGAGCACGCCGACCGGCTGGTCGGCCGCACCCGTCGCGCGGAACAAGGCGGTGTTGAGCGCCGCGTGCAGCAGCATCGGCAGCGTCGCGTGCGCGGCCGATGCCGTATCGCGTGCGGCGCGGATCAGCGCGCCGTCGAATTCGAACGCGATGCGCGCCGCGCGCCATTGCGGCACGGCCGGCGCGTTGGCGCGCTGCGGCAGCAGGCGCGCCGGCAGGTCGGCCAGCGCATCGCGCCAGTAAGCGACGCGGGCCGGATGGCACGGCGCGGGCAGCACGAGCGGCCGGGCGACCGGCTGGACGATCTCCCCGGCCGCCACGGCCCCGCCCTGCACGCGGGCGACATAGCGCGCGCGAACCGCATCGAGCCACAGCTCGATCGATTCGCCGTCCGACACGATGTGATGAATCGTCAGCGATAGCACGTGATCGTCCGAGCCGAGCCGCAGCACCCGCGCGCGCCACAGCGGCGCATCGGCCGCGAGGTCGAACGGCGCGAGCGCATCCTCGTCGGTCAGCGCCGCCGCGCGGGCAAGCGCATCGGCTTGCGCCGACAGGTCGATCACCGGCAGTTCGACGGAAACGCCCGCGTCGATCCGCTGGCCCGGCAGCGCGCCGTCACGCGCCACGAGCCGTGCGCGCAGCGCCGGATGCACGGCCGCGACATCCGAGAAGGCCGCACGCAGCGCATCGACGTCGAGCGGGCCGCGCACCCGCAGCGCGACCGGAATGTTGTACGCGGCGCTGTCCGGCTGCGCGCGCCACAGGAACCACAGGCCGAGCTGCGCCGGCGACAGCGGCCACACGCCGTGGGCGTCCGGTTGCGCCACCGCAACGCCCGGCGCCGCGGCACCGGCATACGCGGCGCGCGGCGCATCGGCCACCTGGCGCGCGTACTGCGCGAGCACCGGCGCTTCGAACAGCGCGCGCACCGGCACGTCGCGGCCGAGCCGTTCGGCCACGCGCGTCGCGACGCGCACGGCGGCGAGCGAATGGCCGCCGAGATCGAAGAAGTGATCGCCCCGGCCCACACGCTCGAGATTCAGCACGTCGCACCAGATCGCCGCGAGCGCGGCTTCGTCGCCGTCCTGCGGCGCTTCGTACGCGCGTTCGACACGCACGGGCGCCGGCAGCCGTGCGCGGTCGACCTTGCTGTTCGCGTTGCGCGGCAGCGCGTCCAGCACGATCAGCTGCGCGGGCACCATGTAATCGGGCAGCGTGCGGCGCAGGTGTGCTTCGAGCGTCGCGGCTTCGACCGGCTGCGCGGCCGCCCGTGCGTCGGCGGTCAGCTCGACGTACGCGACGAGCTGCGCGAGTGCGCCCTGCCCGTGCACGACCGCGCATGCTTCACGCACCGCGTCGTGCGCGGCAAGCTGCGCCTCGATCTCGCCGAGTTCGATGCGCAGCCCGCGCAGCTTCACCTGGTGGTCGACGCGGCCGATGAAGTCGAACACGCCGTCCGCGCGGCGCCGCACGAGGTCGCCCGTGCGGTACAGCCGCGCGCCCGGCGCGCCGTACGGATCGGGCACGAAACGCTCGGCCGTCAGCGCCGGACGGTCGAGATAGCCGCGCGCGACGCCGATCCCCTCGCCGCCCAGGTACAGTTCGCCGATCACGCCGACCGGCAGCGGATGCAGCCGCTCGTCGAGCACGTGCGCGGTGCGTGCGCCGACCAGCGTACCGATCGGCAGGTACGCGGCGTCGCCGAGCTTCGCGAGATCGTCGCCGGGCCGGAACATCCACAGCGTCGGCGTGATGACCGTCTCGGTCGGCCCGTAGCCGTTGACCACGCGCACGTTCGGCAGCGCGCGGCGCAGCATCGCGAACGCCTCGCGCGACGTCGCTTCGCCGCCGACGGTCAGCGACCGCAGCGTCGGCGGCGCGCCGTGCGCGAGCGCCCATTCGGCGAGCTGCGCGGCGCAGCCGGGCGGCACGTAGGTCATCGTCACGGCGTCGCGGACCATCATCGCGCAGGTCTGCGCGGGCGGCCACAGCACGTCGGCCGTCACCGACACGGCGGCGCCCGACATGTATTGCGAGAACCAGCCTTCATGCGCGCCGTCGAAGTTGACCGACTGGAACAGCAGGAACACGTCCTGCTCGCCGGCGCCGTAGCGCTCGGCGATCGCCGCGCAATGCAGCGCGAACGATGCATGGTCGACGATCACGCCCTTCGGCTTGCCGGTCGAGCCCGACGTGTAGATCGCATAAGCCGCGTGCCCCGGCAGCACGTCCGGCAGCACGACGTGCGCCGCTTCGTCGAGCGCAGCGACTTCATCGGCGCGCCACACGCGCAGCGCCGGCAGCTCGGGCAGCGACGCGGCGCTCGCGCCGTCGGTCAGCACGTGCGCGATGTTCGCGTCGCCGACGATCTGCGCGAGCCGTTCGCGCGGATGAGCCGGATCGAGCGGCACGAACGCGGCGCCCGACTTCAATACCGCGATCAGCGCGACGAGCAGGTCGACCGAGCGCTGCAGCGCGACGCCGACCCGCATTTCCGGCCGTACGCCGGCCGCCACCAGATGGCGCGCCAGGCGGGCCGCGCGCGCATCGACTTCGCCGCGCGTGAACGCACGATCGATATCGGCGACGCCGCGCGCGTCGGGCCGTGCCTGCGCATGCGCGGCGATGCGTGCATGCACGGGCATGAACGGCTCGGCATCGGTCGCGCCGGCCGGCGCGTTCCATGCAAGGAGCTGCGCGCGCTCGGCGGCGGGCAGCCAGTCGAGATCGCCGACCGGCATGTCGGGGCGCGCGAGCGCATCGGCGAGCAGCGTGACGAAGCGCGCGGCCAGCCGTTCGATCGCATCCGCATCGAACAGGTCGAGCGCGTAGATGAACGCGGCGTCGAAGGTGCCGTCCGGCGTCGCTTCGACCGACAGCGTCAGGTCGAATTTCGCGGAGGGTGTACCGGACGGCAGCAACGCGGCCGACGCCGCGCCGAGCGCCGGCAACGCGCGACGCTCGCCGTACGCGGCCATCACCTGGAACAGCGGATGGTGGCTCGCGCTGCGCGGCACGCCGAGCGCGTCGACCACCTGCTCGAACGGCACGTCCTGATGCATCTGCGCGTCGACGAGCGCACGCTGCGTGCGCGCGACCAGCGACGAGAAATCGCCGTGCGCGGGCACGTCGACGTCGATCGCCAGCGTGTTGACGAAGAAGCCGATCAGGCCGGCGACTTCCGCGCGTTCGCGGTTCGCGGCCGGCACGCCGACGCAGATCCGCGCATCGCCCGTCGCGCGCGCGAGCAGCGCATCGAGCGCGGCGAGCAGCACCGCGAACGGCGTGGCGCCCGATGCGGCCGCGAATGCGCGCAGTTGCGCGCCGATGCGCGCGTCGAGCGAAAACAC
>NZ_LDVA01000052.1:0-6442 GCF_050768715.1 Burkholderia sp. ZZQ-2
CGGCAAGGCGGCCGCTTCCGCACGCACACGCATCATGCTGCCGCCTTTCATCGTGGGCCTGCCCGATACGGCCCCGGCGTCGCCCGATTCTTCAGCCGGGGAGGCTTCAGCGCCCTGCGCGGTATCGACGGCCTCGTCCTGGCCCGGTTGCGCGGCAGGCGCGGCGTCCGCGACGGGTGCCGCCGGTTCGATCGGCGCATCGAGATCCGGGCCGTTCGACGAAGCCGACGAAGCCCTCGGGGCCGGCGCGGCCGATGCGGATTCGAGCGTCAGCGCCTCGGTCGTCACGCGCGTCTCGGTCCCCGACAGGAACGTGGTGACGGCCGACGTCGGCAGGTCGAGGTTGCGCTCGATGTGCGGGGTAATCAGCAGCACGATTTCCGAGCGCTCGTTGCTGCGGCCGTTCGAGCCGAACAGGCGGCCGACGACGGGCAGGCCCGACACGCCGGGCAGACCCGAGACGTTCTCGATCTCGTTGCGCTTGACGAGGCCGGCGAGGATCTGCGTTTCGCCGTTTCGCGCGGTCATCAGGGTTTCCGCATTGCGCGTCCCGAGCGAATAGGCGACGAGGCCGGTCTTGGTCGTTTCCTTCGACAGGATGCTGCTGACTTCCATGTTGACCTTCACGCTGACCTCGTCGTCGAGGCTGATGCGCGGCTCCACCTTCAGCATCAGGCCGACGTCCTGGTAGCTGACGGATTCCGTGACGACGCCGTTGGCGTTCGTGGTCGTGACGATCGGCACGCGTTCGCCGATCTTGATGTTGGCCTTCTCCATGTTGCGTACGCGGATCTTCGGATTCGCGAGCGTCTTGGTCTTGCCCTGCTTCTGCAGCATGTCGATCGCGAGCGACAGCGCGCCGGATTCGCTGGATACGCCGATCCGGTCGCGGTTCAGGCGCAGCAGGTCGCCGAGCGTCAGCGCCGCGCCCTCCGCGCCGCCGAGCGCGCCGAACTGCACGCGGCCCGGGTACTGGACGCCGAGATCGAGGCTGTCGTTCATGTTGACCTCCAGCACCTGCACGTCGAGCGTGACTTCGGACTGGGGGATGTCCAGCCCCATCACGACGCGCTCGGCCACCTGGATCGTTTCGGGCGTGTCGCGCAGGACGACCGCGTTGACACGCTCATCCACGTAGATGTCCTTCGGCTTGATCATCTGGCGCAGGGCCGCCATCACCGATTTCGCGTCCGCGTGCGACAGGAAGAAGGTGCGCAGCGCGAACTCGGTATAGGTGCGGCTTTTCTCCGGCTGCGACGGGTAGACGAGCAGCGTGTGCTTGTCGAGCACCTTCTTCTCGAGCTGGTTCGTGCGCAGCAGCAGGTTGATCGCATCCTCGGCGGTGGTGCGCTCGGCGAACAGCGTGGCGGGCTGGTTCGTATCGACGTCGCGGTCGAACACGAAGTTCACGCCGGACACGCGCGAGATCACGTCGAAGATGTTCGACATCGGTTGCTGCTTGAAATTGAGCGAAACCGGCTTGCGCAGCGCGTCGGACAGTTGCGGGCGCACGGGACGGCTCGCCTGCGACGCGCGCAGCAGCGCATCGCGCAGCCGCTTGGCTTCCGCGTGGTTCGGCTGTTCGGCAAGGATGCGCCGCGCGATCTCGAGGGCTTCCTGCGGTTGCTCGCCGCGGATGCGCTGTGCGCGCGACAGCTCGACCGCCATTTGCTGGCGGCGCTTGACCTGCTCGAGTTCCTGACGGGCGCGCAGATTGCCGGCGTCCTCGGCCAGCACGTTGTTCAGGTGATCGATCGCCGCGCTGTGGTTGCCCTGTGCGTTTTGCCGGTCGGCGGCCTTCAGCTCGGCGCGCACGTATTCCTGCCGCGTGAGTTCGAGGGAAGTGGCGATCCGGATGTCTTCCGGTGCGGCTTCCTTCTGCTGCTGGAGCGTGCCGAGGCGTTCGGCGGATGTCCCGGCGGCGGACGGGCTGCCGGCCGGGAGGCTCGAGCATCCCGCCAGCGCCAGCGCCGAGGTCAGGAGCAATAGACTGATGGTTCGTTTCATCATGGTGTTCGATAGAAGTTCGATTCGCAATTCAATGGGTCGGCGACGGCGGCGACAGCTCGATGTCCGAGCCGTTTCGGGTCATGACGACCGGACCTGTTTCGCCCAGCGTTTTCAGCCGGTAGCCGTCGGCGATCTCGCCGCCCGGCAATACGGCATCGCGGACGCCGCAGCGGCGTCCGCACAGCAGGAATGTCTTGCCGTCGCCTTCCAGCACGACGATGCGCTGCCCTTGCGTGCGCCATTCGCCGGCAATCTCGAACGGCATCGGCGGCGCGGCGGCGGCGTCGATCGGATCGCTCAGCGCTGGCGGCTCCGCCGCGGGCGGTTCGACAGGGGCGGGCGTGGCGGGGGGCGCGTCTTCCGCGCCGAGCGACACCCAGCTTTGGGCCGGGAACACGTCGACGATGCTCGGCTGGCCGACGGACTCGTGCGCCAGGCTGCCGCCTGAGGCGGCAACGGCCAGCGCCGCCGCGACGCGTATGAAGGTGCGGCGCATCATGCGTCGGGCCCCAGCAGGCTGACCCGCAGATCGACGTTGACGACGGGGCTGTCGATCTTTTCGCGCTCGATCGTGACGCTCTCGATACGCACCATTGGCTGGTCGGCGATTTTCCGCATCGCTTCGCGCAATCCGGCGTAGCTGCCGCTCAGCGCGATGCTGATCGTGAGCCGTCGCAGCTTGCCCTTCACCTCGGCCTCGCGCCGGTAGGTCGCGTGCTTCCGTTCCAGGCCGTTCTGCGACAGGATCTCGAACAGCGAATACGCCTGCTCGCGGCTGCGCAGCTGCTGGACGTCGTGCAGCGTCATGCCGCCGTCGCCGGCCTTCGGGCCGGGCTTGGGCAGCGCGGCCAGATCCTTGGCGAGCGCGCCGCGCGTCGCGTCGAGTCGCGCGCCGCCCGGTTGGATATAAAGCGCGTGCAGGCCGAGCAGGGCGACGACCGCGCCGGCCGCCAGCAGCCCGGGCACGCCGAGCTTGCGGGTCGCGACATAGCGCCCCCAGCGCAACCGCGCAGCAAGCGCCGTTTTGTCGATTGCATTCAGGTGGGTCATGGATGTTCGATGCTCAGGCTGAAGTGAAAAATGGCCTTGCCGTCCTCGGTCTTCATCCGATGCTGGAGCAGGCCGATCATGCGGTCCGGATGGCGGTCGTGCAGGCGGTCGACGAACAGGTAGACGTGCGACAGCTCCGCGGCACCGCCTTCGATGCGCGCCTCCCGGCCCGCCTTGTCCACCGTCAGCGACTTCAGCGCGATCTGTGGGGTCCAGGCGTGCTCGATCCAGTCGATCACCGACAGGCCGGAGCCCTTGTCGGTCATCGTCTGTTCGGCCAGCACGCGCTCGATGCGCCGCTGCTCGGGCGTCTTGGCCTTCTCCCGCCGCTGTTCGCGCTCGATGACGCGCTGACGCTGCTCGATGCGCTTCTCGACCTGCTCGACATCGTCACGCAGTGCTTCGACGCGGTTCCATTCGCTGCCGGCGAAGAGCCCGGCCGCCAGCGCGCAGCACAGCGCGATACCGGCCCACGGCGTCAGGCGCGTGCGCGGCGCGATGAAGTTCAGTTCCGACAGGCGCTTCATGCCGGATCCTCCGCCGCGACATCCATCGGTTCGGCCGTGCGGCCATCCGCCGGCGCGCACGCCGCGTCGCCATCGGCGAGCATCGAACCGTCGAACCGGCAGGCATGCGCGTCGCCGCCGGCCGGCTGCCCGGCGATCAGCGCCGCCGCGGCGAACCAGTCGTCGCGGCGGTCGCCGGCGCGCGGCAACGTGACGATGTCGGCCCATTCGCCCGAACGCCGGAAAATGCACGTCACGACGTGCGGCTGGCGAAGCGCGAAGCGGAAATCGTCGCCGACCAGCCGCGCGGCGTGCGACGCGAGCGACGCCGACAGCGCGTCGCGGAAGCTGGCGAGCCGCCAGCCGGCCGCGCGGCTCGCGTCGACGAGCGCCGCGAGGAGTTCGTCGCAGGCCGCGACCGCAAGGCGCGCGCGGCCGCGCCGTTCGTCCTCGATGAGGATGCGCAACGCGCCGCGCTGCGCGCGCGCGGCGAACAGCATGCGGGCATACGCATCCCACGCGGCGTCCGACACCAGGCCTTCCTGCCAGGGCAGCACCACACCGTGCGACCACGGATGCCCGACGACGACGTGGAGGCGGTTGCGCATCGGCAGGCGCGCTTTCGGCAGGCCGGCGAGCACCTGCACGAGCGCGTCGGCTGGCCGGCCCTCGTGGGCGACGACGGCGAGCGGCGCACCGGTGCGCCGTGCGCGCCGGCTTTCATGCGCCCGGACGTGCAGCGTATCGGCGTCGATCAGCACGGTGACGTCATTCCAGAGCGATTGCACGCTGCACCTCCTGGAATGTCGTCATTCGTGCGCGCACCGCCGCCAGCCCCGCGTCGCGCATCGACTGATAGTCGGGGCACTCCGCGAGTGCGCGCGCGCGCTTCTCGATCGAGCGCTCGAGCAGGGCCGCCTTCAGCGGCGCATCCAGCGCAAGCACTTCGGCAAGCCCGATCCGGCCGTGATAGCCCGTGCCGCGGCACGTGTCGCAGCCGGCGCCGGGCGCCACCTCGCGCCGAAGCACGTCGGGCGGCGCGCCGGCGAGATCTGCGCCGCTCGTCGCCGGAGCGCCGCAGGTCGCGCAGATCCGTCGCACCAGTCGCTGCGATACGACGCCGTTGAGCGCCTCGAGAAAGGTCGACGGTTCCACGCCCATGTAGATGAAGCGGTCGATCACGCTGAAGCCGTCGTTCGCGTGCACGGTCGACAGCACGCGGTGGCCGGTGAGTGCCGACTGCACCGCGATCGACGCGGTTTCCTCGTCGCGGATCTCGCCGACCATCACCGTGTCCGGATCGTGCCTCAGGATCGAACGCAGCCCGCGCGCGAAGGTGAGGCCCTTGCGCTCGTTGACCGGAATCTGCAGCACGCCCTTCAGCTCGTATTCGACCGGATCCTCGATCGTGATGATCTTGTCGTCGCCCGTGTTCACCTCCGACAGCACGGCATAAAGCGTCGTCGACTTGCCGCTTCCGGTCGGCCCCGTCACGAGCATGAGCCCGTAGGGGCGATGGGCGAGCGCACGCACGCGGCGGGCGGTCGACGCGTCGAAGCCGAGCACGTCGAGGCTCACGCTGTCGCCGCGTTGCGACTTGTCGAGCACGCGCATCACCGCGTTCTCGCCGTAGGTGCCGGGGATGATGGAGACGCGGAAATCGATTTCGCGCCCCTGCATCACGATCTTGAAGCGGCCGTCCTGCGGCACGCGTTTTTCCGCGATGTCGAGGGCCGCGAGCACCTTGAGCCGCGACATCGTCTGCGTGGCGACTTCGATGCCGGGAATGTGGCGGATCGACTGCAGGACGCCGTCGATCCGGTAGCGGATCGACAGGCCGTCCGCCGCCGATTCGAGGTGAATGTCGCTCGCGCGGCTCTGCAGCGCGTCGTACAGCGTCGAGTTGACCAGCCGGATGATCGGGCTTTCGTCCCGGGCGATGCTGGCGAGCGAAATCGATTCGGTCACGCGCGCGAGCGTGTCGCCCGATGCGTCGATCGTCACGTCGTCCATCGCGCGTTCGTTCGATTCGAGATCGCCGAGCAGGCGCTCGACTTCGCCGGGGGTGCTCATCGCGAGACTGACCGGCCGCGCGCCGACGCGCGAGAGCAGTTCGTCGCGCACGCTGCGCGCGACCGGATCGGCGACGACGATGCACGGTGCACCGTTGCGCTTGATCGGCAGCGCGCGCAGCGCCAGCGCGTCGTGCAGCGGCAACAGGTCGAAATGCGTCGGCGCGGCGCGCAGCGTGTCGGCGTCGATCGGATCGATGCCGAGGCAGGCCGCCACTTCGGCGAGACGCGTCGCGTCGGCGCGCATCAGGTCGTTGACATACTCGGCGAAACCGATGCCGGACGCCTCGCTTTCCGCGTGCCAGCGTTGAATCAGGTGTTGCGTAGTCATCTTGAATTCTCCAGTTGGGAAGCGGGAAGGCGGGCATCTGGCCGGCCGGGACCGCTATCCGACGCTGCCGGCCAATTCGAAGATCGGCATGTACAGCAGCAGAACCACCGCGCCGACCGTTGCGCCGACCGCGAGCATCAGCACCGGTTCGAAAACCTTGCTGATCATTTCGATCGACCGGTCGAGCGCGCCGTCGTGGAACTGCGCGATGTGCTCGCACATTCCGCCCAGGTCGCCGCTCTGTTCGCCGACGCGCAGCAGCCGCTCGGCGACGGAGGTCGTCAGTGCATGGGCCGCGAAGACGGTCGATACCGATCGTCCGGCACGCAACTCGGTCAGCGCGGTCGCGAGGCGCGCCCCGAAATGCGCGGGCAGCACCTTGCCGGACAATTCCAGCGCGTCGATCACGGGCGTGCCGCCCGCGATCAGGAGTCCGACGGTTCGATAGAACCGGGTCAGGGCGAACAGCGCAC
>NZ_LDVA01000053.1:0-12964 GCF_050768715.1 Burkholderia sp. ZZQ-2
CCATGCGGCCGCGCGGGCGGCGCCGGCCCGGCTGGCGGGGGCCTCGGGCGGCGCGCTCAGCCAGCCCGCGTCGGACGCGGCGTCCATCGGGACGCTGTCCGCACGCTGCGCGTCGGTCAGGTACGCGATGAACGCCTCCTCGAGCGTGCCGGCGCCGCGCATGCGCACGAGTTCCCCCGGCGACGCGCTGGCGAGCACCCGGCCCGCGTGCATCAGCGAGATGCGATCGCAGCGCTCGGCTTCGTTCATGAAGTGCGTCGAGATGAAGATCGTCACGCGATCCTGCCGGGCGAGCTCGATCATCAGCCGCCAGAAGTCGTCGCGCGCGACGGGATCGACACCCGACGTCGGCTCGTCGAGGATCAGCAGTTCGGGCTTGTGCACCATCGCGACCGCGAGCGACAGCCGCTGCCGCATGCCGAGCGGCAGGCTTTCGGGTAACGCGTCGAGTACGCCGGTGAGCCCGAAGCGCCCGGCCATTTCGTCGATCCGCCCCGGTACGTCCGCCTCCGGCACGCCGAACAGGCGCGCATGCAGCACGAGGTTCTGCCGGACGGTCAGCTCGCCATACAGCGAAAACCCCTGCGACATGTAGCCGACCCGCCGGCGCGTGTCGATGTCGTCGGCCGCGACCGGCTGGCCGAACAGCGTCGCCGTGCCTTCGGAGGCCGGCAACAGGCCCGTGAGCATCTTCATCGTCGTCGACTTGCCGCAGCCGTTGGAGCCGAGGAAGCCGAAGATCTCGCCGCGCCGGATTTGCAGGCTCACGTGATCGACCGCGACGAAATCGCCGAACCGCATCGTCAGCCCGTCGGCCTCGATCGCGTAGCCGGCGGCGGGTTCGGGCTGAAACGGCGCGATCCGGATCGGCTCGTGCCCGCGCCGCTGCGCGTCCGGGAGCAACGCGACGAATGCGCCTTCGAGCGTGTCGCACCCGGTGCGGGCCAGCAGCTCGTCCGGGCTGCCGGTCGCCAGCACCCGCCCGGCGTCCATCGCGATCAGCCGGTCGAAGCGCCGGGCTTCGTCCATGTACGCGGTCGCCACCAGCACGCTCATCGCCGGGCGGGCGGCCCGGATGCGCGCGATCAGTTCCCAGAACTGGGCGCGCGACAGCGGATCCACACCGGTCGTCGGTTCGTCGAGGATCAGCAGGTCAGGATCGTGGATCAGCGCGCAGCACAGGCCGAGCTTCTGCTTCATGCCGCCGGACAGTTTGCCGGCGGGGCGATCCAGGAACGGGTGAAGGCCGGTGCTGCGCGTGAGCGCGTCGATCCGGCGGCGCCGCTCCGCCGCATCGTGGCCGAACAGCCGTGCGAAGAACTGCAGGTTTTCCTCGACGGACAGCGTCGCGTAGAGGTTCCGGCCCAGGCCTTGCGGCATGTAGGCGATGCGCCGGCACACGCGCGCGCGATGACGGCGCGACGCCAGGTCGCCGCCGAGGGCCCAGACGCGCCCCTGCTGGATCGCGCGTGCGCCGGACACGAGCGCGAGCAGGCTCGACTTGCCGACCCCGTCCGGGCCGATCAGCCCGACCATGCGGCCGGCCGGGATGTCGAGCGTCACGTCGTCGAGCGCGGCCTTGTCGCCGTAGCGCAGCGAGACGCCGGACAGCCGCGCGACCGGCGCGGGCGCCGGCGGCGTTTCGGTCGCGCCGGCACCGGTATCGGCCGGGAGCGCCGATTTCATTGCGGCACCTTGATCGCGAGGCGCGCGGGCCACGCGGCGTTCGGATCGACCTTCAGCCATGCGACACCCGGCAGCCCGGTCTTGACGAGCTTCAGGTGGCGCTGCAGCAGGTCGCGGTCGATGCGCGCCTTCACCCGGAACATCAGCTTCTGCCGCTCGGTGGCCGTCTCGACCGTCTTCGGCGTGAACTGCGCGGTGCTCGACACGTACGACACGCGGGCTGGAATCACGTATTCGGGCGCGGCATCGAGCACGATCCGCACGTCGGCGCCGAGCGGCACCCGGCCGACGACCGTCTCGGGCAGGAAGAACGTCATGTAGACATCCGACAGGTCGACCACGTTGAGCACCTTGCCGCCGGCCGGCAGCACCTCGCCCGATTCGGCCACGCGATACTGCACGCGCCCGTCGCGCGGCGAGGTCAGGTCGCTGTCCGAGATGTCGGCCTGCACGCGCGCGACGGTCGCCTGCGCGGCCGTCACCGCCGAGTGCGCGGCGACCAGCTGGGCCCGGGTCGCGTCGATCGCGGCCTGGGCAGCCTGCACCTGCGCACGCGCGGCATTCACGGTCGCCCGCAGGCTGCCGGCGCGCGCGCGATCGTCGTCGAGTTCCTGCATCGACGACGCACCGTCGCGCGACAGTGTTTCGGAGCGCGCGAGCCGCCGTGTCGCCGCATCCAGTTCGCTTTCCCGCTGGACGACGACGGCCTCGGCCGCCGCCTTGTCGCTGCGCCGCTGCGCGACCTGCGCGTCGATGCTCGCCGCCGTGTTCACGGCCTGCGCCTCCCGGGCGCGCGCCTCGTCGAGCTGTGCCTGCAGGACGACCACGTCCATGCGCGCGAGCGGCTGCCCGGCCTTCACGAAGTCGCCTTCGTCGACGAGCATCGCGGTGACGCGCCCCGGCAGCTTGGTCGCGACGTCGATCTCGGTCGCCTCGATGCGGCCGTTGCCGCTCACGAGGCCGGCATCGGCCTGCCCGTCACGCCAGCGCGTCCATCCGAAATACGTGATGCCGATCGCGAGCACGGCGACGCCTGCCCCGATCAGAAGAGGGCGCTTGAGGGTTTTCATCGTGTGGAATCCGGATTCGTCGATTCGTTGGTCGGTCGCGCGAGAGCCGCGTCGCCGTCGTGCGTGGCGCCGCCGAGCGCGCCATACAGCGCGACGCGGCTCGACAACAGCGCGCGACGCGTCATCACCCATTGCTGCTCCGCGTTCATCAGGTCCCGCTGCGCGTCGAGCACCTCGAGGAAGCGGGTCGCGCCGCTGTCGTAGCGCAGCTTCGCGAGGCGGGCCCGCTCGGCCTGAGAATCCAGCGTGGCGCGCTCGATACGCACCTCGTCGGCCAGCCAGTAGCGGGACGCAAGCGCGTCGGACACGTCGCGAAACGCGCTCTGGATCGTCCGCTCGTACCGCGCGAGCGCTTCGTCGTGCTGCGCGTGCGCGAGCGCGAGATTCGAGCGGTTGCGGCCGCCGTCGATCAGCGGCAGCGTCACGTTCGGGATCACCGACCAGACGCCGGTGCCGGACGTCAGCAACTCATGCAGCGCGCTGCTGCCCGAGCCGATCGAGCTCGTCAGCGCGATGCGCGGAAAGAACGCGGCGCGCGCCGCGCCGATGTTGGCGCGGGACGCCTGCAGTTCGTGTTCGGCCGCGATCACGTCCGGCCGCTGCGCGAGCAGCGACGAGGGCAGGCCGGGGGCGAGCGACGGCGCGACGGCGGCGTCGTCGAGCGCGAGCGGCGTGCCGGCCAGATCCGGCGGCGCACCGACCAGCAGGGCCAGTGCATCGGCCGCCGATGCGCGCGCCTGTTGCAACTGGGCGCCGAGGGATTCCGCTTGCTGCAGCAGGATCTCGGCCTGCGTCAGGTCGAGGCGCGAGATCGCGCCGGCCGCATGGCGAAGCCGGAAAATCCGCAGCGACTCGCGGCGCGTGTCGATCGTCGCGCGGGTCAGCGCGATACGCTCGTCGTACTCGCACAGCGTCAGGTACGCGTTGGCGACCGACGTGATCACGCTCAGCGTCGCGGCACGCCGGGCCGCATCGCTCGCGAGATAGCGCTGCAGCGCCGCGTCCTTCAGGTTGCGCACGCGGCCCCAGAAATCGAGCTCCCATTGCGTCTCGGCCAGGCGGACCTCGTAGGCCTGGCCGATGAACGGGGTGGGCGTGAGGAGCCCGCCCGGTGCGCGAAATCGCGCATAGGCCGCGCCGGCGCCGATCGTCGGCCACTGGTCCGCGCTGCGGATGCCGTAGACGGCACGGGCCTGTTCGACGCGCGCGACGGCCGCGCGCAGGTCGCGATTGTTGGCCAGCGCCTGCGCGATCAGCGCCCGCAGGCGCGCATCGACGAAGTAGTCCTGCCATGCGGGCACCGGCGCGGCCGCGGGCGTGGCGCCGGCCGACGGATCCGGAAAGGCGGCGGGGATCGGCGCGGCGGGACGCTGGTCCGGCGGGGCGAGCGACAGGCATCCGGACAGCAGGCCGATACCCGTTGCGAGCGCAACGAAACGCCCGTACCGGGAAGCTGCAATGCGGAACACGACGGGAAGCGCGGTGGCGCGCATGGAAAGCCTCGGCGAATACGGAAACGCGGGGTGGCGCCGCCTTGTGGCGTCGCCGCTTCGGGTTCACTTATATCCGACGATTGACGCTCCTACCCTTGATCTGCATCACTTCGGCGGGAATGCGTTTCGAGCGGTGCTTCGGTTGACAGGCGCGCCGGAACATGGCCCCGGGCCGGCGGGTTGCGCCGGCCCGACGCGGTCGCACGCGTCACGGCCGGTCGCCAGGGGCGAGGTTCAGCAGGACGGCGAACGAGAGGATGCTCAGGATCAGCGTGACGATCGAGTATCTGAAAACCCGCTCGTCGAACAGCATGCCGTGAATGATGCCGGCCAGCGATGCGAGCGCGATGAATACGCTGAGCGTCGCCAGCGAGATGCGGTATTGCCTGCGGTTCATGACGGTCTCCCGGGGAGCGGCTGTCGCAACGATACGAAGCGTGCGGGCCGCCACGAATGCCGCGGCGGCCGGGGACATGATCGCGTCGCACCCCGTCGCGCAGTTGATCTGCGTCAACGGAAAAATCGGGATCGAGTGTGCGCGAGTGCGGCTGCCGCAAGCACGGCGTTGATTGATCCTCGTCAAACCGCCGGCGCCGCCTTGCGCGATGCTGAATCCGGTGCGGCCCCATCGCCGATCGCGAATGTCGCGACCGGCACGGGCCGACAGGAGACGGCAATGAAGTCCGATGCAGCACTCAAGCAGGATGTCGAGCAGGCGCTGTTCTGGAATCCGGCGGTCGATGCACGGCGGATCGACGTCGACGTACGCGACCGGATCGTGACGTTGCGCGGCACGGTCGACAGCTGGGCCCAGAAACTCGAGGCGCAGAAAACGGCGCTGCACGTCGAGGATGCACGCGCGCTCGTGCTCGAACTGAACGTTGCACCGCCGGAGAACGCGTGCGCGGACCAGGAGCTGGCGATCGCGATCACGTTCGCGCTCGGCTGGCAGGAGGCGCTGCGCGATCACAAGATTCGCGTCGAGGTCGATCACGGTTGCGTGACGCTCGACGGTGAAGTCGATCATGCATACCAGAGCCGGGCGGCGGAAAAGATGGTCAGCCGGATGATCGGCGTCGTCGGCGTCGCGAACCGGATCCGGGTGCGCACGGACCACACGGTGCCGGACGTCGGCACGCGGATCGCCGAAGCGCTTGCGCGTCGCGCGCGGCGCGAATCCGCGGGAATTGCGATCGACGCGGCCGACGGCGTCGTCACGTTGACGGGCAAGGTCGCGTCGCTCGCCGAAAGGCGCGCCGCGTGCGGGGCGGCCGGGTCGGTGAGAGGTGTCCGGGAGGTCGTCGACCGGCTCACCGTCGGCTGACGGCTCGCCAGTGCCGTCCACTGCGAGGAGACGCAGTCATGAACCGTTCGAATTCCGGCCCCGGCCGACACCCTCTGCGCCACGACAGGCGCATGCAGCCGCATACGAAGGACAGTTACCGCGATCCGAAGCGGCCGAAGGGCGACAGGATCTGCGAAGGCTGCGGCGCCGTCTGCGACGCGGGCCGCTGGACGTGGTACGCGACGCCGCTCGACCGGCGCCAGCTCGAATGCCCGGCCTGCAAGCGCATGCGGGAAAACCTGCCGGCGGGCGAACTGGTGCTGCACGGCGCATACCTGTGCGCGCACCGGGCGACGATTCTCGACCTGCTCGAGCGCCAGGCCATTCTGGAGACGAGCGAGCACGCGCTCGAACGCATCATGGAAATCGAGAAATCCGCCGATACGCTCGTCGTCCGCACGACGGGCGTGCACATGGTGCGACGGCTGGGGGAAGCGTTGCTGCATGCGCATCACGGCGATCTCGCGATCCACTATCGCGACGGCGAGGACATCCTGCGCGCGCAATGGACGCGCAACGACGCATGAACGGAGGGGTGTCCGGCGAGCGGGCCTGATGCGATGAAAAAATCATTCGATTACTCCGGACTGCTGATCCCGTTCGTGTTTGCCGCGCTGGTGGCGTATCAGCTGCTGATGACCCGGCCGGCAACGACGTCGATCCCGTACAGCGACTTTCACCGTCTGGTCGACGCGCGGCTCGTCGACGATCTGGACATCGGCCAGTCGTCGATTTCGGGCGTGCTGCGCATGCCCGAGGCCGCTGCGAACCTGCCGGCCTCCGACGCGGCCGCCGTGAAGAAGGCCGGGCCGCCGTGGCGCTTCACGACCAACCGGGTCGCTGACGATCGCCTCGTCACCGAACTCACGGCCGCCGGCATCCGCTATCGCGGCGTGCCGGATTCGGGCTGGCTGGAAACGCTTGCCGGGTGGATATTGCCGGTGATCGTCCTCATGACGTTCTGGAGCTTCATGATGCGCAGGCCGGGCGGGGTCCGGGACTTCAGCGGCATGGGCAAAAGCCAGGCGCGCGTGTACGTGCAGCAGGAAACCGGCATCACGTTCGACGACATCGCCGGCATCGACGAGGCGAAGGCCGAACTGCAGCAGATCGTCGCGTTCCTGCGCAACCCCGAACGCTACCAGCGGCTCGGCGGCAAGATCCCGAAGGGCGTGCTGATCGTCGGTGCGCCCGGCACCGGCAAGACGCTGCTCGCGCGCGCGGTGGCCGGCGAGGCGGCCGTGCCGTTCTTCACGATCAGCGGCTCGGCGTTCGTCGAGATGTTCGTCGGCGTCGGCGCGGCACGCGTGCGCGACCTGTTCGAGCAGGCCCAGCAGAAGGCGCCGTGCATCGTGTTCATCGACGAGCTCGACGCGCTCGGCAAGGCGCGCGGCGTCGGCCTGATGTCCGGCAACGACGAGCGCGAGCAGACGCTCAACCAGCTGCTCGTCGAGATGGACGGCTTCCAGGCCAATTCGGGCGTGATCATCATGGCCGCGACCAACCGGCCGGAGATCCTGGATCCGGCGTTGCTGCGGCCCGGGCGCTTCGACCGCCACATCGCGATCGACCGGCCCGACCTGACCGGCCGCAAGCAGATCCTTGCCGTGCACACGAAGCGCGTGAAGCTGGCCCCGGAGGTCGACCTTGCCGAGCTGGCGCAGCGCACGCCGGGCTTCGTCGGCGCCGATCTCGCGAACGTCGTCAACGAGGCCGCGCTGCATGCGGCCGAACTCGGCAAGCCGGCGATCGGCATGGCCGACTTCGACGAGGCGATCGATCGCGCGATGACGGGCATGGAGCGCAGGAGCCGCGTGATGAACGACGAGGAAAAGCGGACCATCGCGTACCACGAGGCGGGGCACGCGCTCATCGCGCAAAGCCGCGTGCATTGCGATCCGGTGAAGAAGGTGTCGATCATCCCGCGCGGCATCGCGGCGCTCGGCTACACGCAGCAGGTGCCGACCGAGGATCGCTACGTGCTGCGCAAGAGCGAGCTGCTCGAGCGGCTCGACGTCCTGCTCGGCGGGCGCGTTGCGGAGGAACTCGTGTTCGGCGACGTGTCGACGGGCGCGCAGAACGACCTGGAGCGAGCGACCGCGCTGGCGCGGCACATGGTCATGCAGTACGGGATGAGCGCGAAGCTCGGCCTGGCGACGCTGGACGACGCGACGCCGCAAGGCGGTTCACCCGGCGTATGGACGCCGGGCGACGGCCGGTGCAGCGAACACACCGCGCAGTTGATCGACGAGGAGGTGCGTGCGCTGCTCGAAGACGCGCACGTCCGCGTCGCGGCGACGCTCGGCGAGCATCGCGACGCGCTCGAACGGATCGCGCGGTGCCTGCTGCAGCACGAGTCGATCGATCACGACACGCTGGTGGCGCTCATTACGCCGCCGGACGATCGCGGCGCGGCGCCCGAACCGGCGCGAGCCGATGCGGAGCCGGTAGCGGCCACGGACACGTCGGCCTGACCCGCGACCGGCGATCGGGCCGCTCAACAGCCGATGCAGACCGCGCCGTCGCGCAGTTGCGCGGTGTCGTCGGTGACGACCGACGCGAGCCGCGGATCGGGGCGGAACACCGTGATGCCCTTGAGCCGGTCGCGCCACGCCGCGAAGAACAGCGCGTCGACCTGCGCCAGCGAACATTGGCTGTCCAGCGTCACGGTCTTCGAGATGCCGGCGTCGACGCAGGGCTGGAGCGCCGCGAGCATCGCGACGTGATCGAGCGGTGCGATCTCGGCCGCGGTAGCGAAATAGTCCGGCAGCTCGACGCCGTCGCCGTGCAGCGCGCGAAACAGCCGGTAAGCATGGTTCTGCACCCGGAACGCGCGCACCTGCCCGTCTGCCGTGCGGACCATCCGGCGCTGAGTCCAGCCGACGGCCGGCTCGATGCCGTTCGAGCAGTTGTCGCAGAACGCGAGACTCACGCTGCCGGCCGGCGCGAACGACAGCAGATGGCTGTTGCGCAGCCCGTGCCGGTCAATCGCGTGATGCACCTTCAGCGGCAGCCGCATGCGGTAGGCGGGGCCGGTCAGGTAAGCGGCCGGATCGTAGGCGGGAAACGCGCCGCGCTCGGCGGCCAGCGCGGCCGATGCGGCAAACGCGTGCTCGCGCATCGTCAATGCGATGCTGCGCGCACATGCGCGCGCCTCGACGCTGTCGTAACGTAGCCGCAGCATCGTCAGCGCGTCGCCCAGGCCCGTCACGCCGACACCGATGCGCCGTGTCCGATGCGCTTCACGTGCGTGAGCGGCGAGCGGCCATGCGGTGAGGTCGAGCACATCGTCGAGCAGGCGCACCTGGACATGCACCGCGTCGGCAAGCGCCGCGAAATCGAATTGCGGCTCGCCGCCGATGCCGAACGGATGAAGCACGAACCGCGACAGGTCGATCGGCCCGAGCACGCAGCTGCCGTAGGGCGGCAGCGGCTGTTCGCCGCACGGGTTCGTCGCGTCGATCCGCTCGTGCTCGCGCAGCGGGTTCGCGTCGCGGATCGTGTCGAGGAACAGCAGCCCGGGTTCGGAGCTGTCGCGTGCGGCGTTGACGATCGTTTGCCACAGCTTGCGAGCAGGAACCGTCGCATGAAGGTAGCGCCCGTCCTGCCGCCGCGGCGACGCAACGTCGGCTGCGTGGCGCGGCGCGTGATGGACGAGCGCCCATGGCAGATCGTGCGCGACCGCTTCCATGAACGCGTCCGTGATGCCGACCGACAGGTTGAAGGTCGGCCAGCGCGATCGCCCGCGCTTGGCCGTGACGAACGCGGCCAGATCCGGATGATCGCAGCGCAGCACGCCCATCTGCGCGCCGCGGCGCGGGCCGGTGAACGGCAGCGTGCGGCACATCGCATCGAAGCGGTCGATCGCCGCGCAGGCGCCACGTTCGGACGACAGGCGGCGTTCGTACGCGCCGGCGGGCGGCACCGGCGAGAAGTCGTAGCCGATTCCGCCGCCCATCAGCAGCGTGAGCCGGGCGTCGTCGAGCGCCTGCGCGAGCGCCGCGTCGGTGCCTTGCAGCGGCGTCTCCACGGGAACCGCGAGCGGGTGGACGAAGCAGTTGATCATCGTTCCGCCTGCCGTCGAGCCGGCATTCGCCATGATGCGGCCGGCGCCGATCGCGCCGCGCTGCAGGTTCAGGAAGAACGTGCGCTCGGCCCGGGCGCGCAGCGCGGGCGGCTCGGCGAGTGACAGTGCACGGGCGACACGCTGGAAGACGGCCGCGCGCGACGTTTCGCCGGGCTGCGCATAGCGCTCGGCGAGCACGGTGGTGCAAAGCGGCTGCTCGTCCATGGCGGGGCTCGGCGACGACGGATGATTCACTGTAAGGGCCTGCCCGCCCGCGTCGTTGATCGAGCGCAATCCGGCGCGGTTGCGGCATCGTTTGACGGTCGTCAACGCGGTGCGAAGGGGCATGCGTAAGGTGGTGGCAGGGCCGGCCTGCGTCGATGGCCGGAACGCGGCACGGCCGCGGGCGGGCGCCGCGCAAGCCCGCGAATCGTGTCTTCCACCGACCACGCGCCATGACCGAGATCGTTACCGTCACGTTGAATCCGGCCGTCGATGTCTCGACGTCGGTCGAACATATCGTCGATACGCACAAGCTGCGCTGCGCGCGACCTAGGCGGGACCCGGGCGGCGGCGGGATCAACGTCGCCCGGACGGTTCACCGGCTCGGCGGCGACTGCGTTGCACTGTACCTGGCGGGCGGGCCGACGGGCGACGTGCTGACGCTGCTGCTCGAAGCCGAACACGTGCCGTCCGTCCGCCTGCGGATTGCCGGCGAGACGCGCGAGAACGTGTGCGTGACCGAGACCGCGACGGGGCGTGAATACCGCTTCCTGATGCCGGGGCCGTTGGTCACGGCCGCCGAGTGGCGCGACTGCGCGGCCCGCATCGCGGCCTTGCAACCCGCGCCGCGCTATCTCGTGCTGAGCGGCAGCCTGCCGCCCGGCGCGCCGGACGACCTGTATGCGACGCTCGCGCGGACGGCCGCGGCGAACGGCAGCCGGGTGGTCGTCGACGCGGCGGGCCCGGCGCTGCGCGCCGCCCTCGACGCCGGTGTCCATCTCGTGAAGCCCAGCCTCGACGAACTGAGCGCGCTGGCCGGTGAACCGCTCGACGAAGCGTCGGCATGCCGGAAGGCGGGCGAGCTCGTCGCGCAGGGGCGCGCCGACATCGTTGCGCTGACACTCGGCGCGCGCGGCGCATGGGTCGTCACGCGCGAGCGCGCGCTGCGCCTGCCGGGCAGGCCCGCGGCCGTGTGCAGCACGGTGGGTGCCGGCGACAGTTTCGTCGGCGGGATGATCTGGGCGCTGGCGCGCGGCGTGCCGTTCGACGACGCGTGCCGGTATGCGCTGGCGGCATCGGCCGCGTCGGTCGAGCATCCCGGTACGGCACTGTGTACACGCGAGGACGTCGAGCGGATTCATGCGGAACTGGTTGCGCAGGCACGCGGCACGGCCATGGCGCGAGGCGCGGCATGAGCTTGCGCGCGATCGTCTGCCTGCTGCTGCTGTCGTGCCTGCCGCGGATGTCGTCCGCCGACGCCGGCACGGTCGCGCCCGTGTCGCAACGCGTGCTGATACTCGTCTATCACCGGTTTGCGACGCAACGCGTGGATTCGATGACGGTGCGCACCGGGACATTCGTCGAGCAACTGCACGCGATCGAGGCGAGCGGCTACCGTATCGTGCCGCTCGCCGACGTCGTGCGCTGGCACGATGGCCAGACGGATGCGCTACCGGCGCGCGCGGTCGCGATCACGGTGGACGACGGTCACCGTTCCGTCTACGACGTGCTGCGCCCGCTGCTGGCGGCGCATCCGGTGCCGGTCACGCTGTTCATCTATCCGTCGGCGATTTCCAACGCCCGCTACGCGATGACGTGGGATCAGTTGCGCGCGCTCGGCCGATCCGGCGGATACGACATCGAGTCGCATACCTACTGGCATCCGAATTTCGCCACCGAGCGCGCGCGGCGCACTGAAGCGGATTACCAGCGATTCGTCTCGTTCCAGTTGGACCGGTCGCGCGAGCGGCTCGAGTCCGAAACCGGTCGGCCGATCCGGCTGCTGGCCTGGCCGTTCGGCGTCCATGATGCGCAGACCGACCGGCTGGCCGCTCGCGAAGGCTATGTCGCGGCGTTCACGATCGATGCCCGCCCCGTTCGGCCGACGGATCCCCCGATGGCATTGCCGCGCTATCTGATGACGGATGCGTGCGACACGCGATGCATGAACGGATTGCTGCAAACCGCCGGGGAGCAGCCGTGACCGATCATCGGATCGCGGGGTTACCGCCATCGTTCGCCGATGTCGTCTCCGTCGGGGTTCACGCCGGGCCGGATCCCGTGGGGCCCGCTGCACCATCGCTGCGTTCCTGCCGCGATTTCCGCCGGCCGGCACCGCGGGATCGGCCAGCCTGTACGAGCCGGATCGACCATGCCGTGGAATGACGAACGCTATCCGCCGTCGATGCGGAACCTGCCGCCGCCGGTTCGCGGCAAGGCGATCGAGATCGCCAACGCGCTGCTGCGGCAAGGGCGCGCCGAGGGCAGCGCGATCCGTATCGCGATCGTGCAGGCGAAACGTTGGGGGCGGGCGCATGCTGCCTTTCGCCCACGCGGGTGAGGGGCGGGGGCGTCAGGTCGATTCAGGTCGCGCTAGGCCCCGCATCGAGCCGGGCAGGCACGCGGGGCCGGCGTGCGTTCGACGGATGCCGCATGCAGCCGCCCGGCCAGCACGCACGCAAGCAGCATGGTGACCACGGCGATGCCGTGAAGCGGGTTGCGCAGGCACGACGCGACCTGCTCGCTCCTGCCGACGCCGAACAGGCACCACAGGCAGAAGTGTTCGCAGTTGTTGGTGAGCAGCCGGTAGCGGCATTCGCCGAGGCGCGAGGTTGCGCGCCGCGCCGCCTCCGTGCCGTCGTACGGAGCCCGCGCGTGCCGGACCATCGCGAGACCGAAACCGGCGCAGAAGTCGTCGAGGGAGACGACTTCGACCGGGCCGCCGCCCGGACTGCGTGCCAGGCCCGCGTAGTGGATCACGTTGCCGTTGCCGATGTAGATCCCGTGGTGAACGTAACCGGGGCGCCGGGTCACGAGGTGGGCGCCGACCGGAAGGTCGTGGTGCGGCGCGGCATCGTCGGCATGGGCTGTGTTCGGGTGAGTCATGGCCAGCTCCTGGAACTGGTGGCGGCCGTGCGGAACACTTGCTCGCGAGCCGCGGTACGCGTTGCATCCTGTCACGTCTCCAGTATTGGCGGCGGAACATGGCCGGACAATCAGCGCGGTCTGAGCTTGCTGTCCGACGTCGGGCCGCCGTGTCGGCGTTTTCCGACACGCCGCTCAATATTGGCTGACAGCCCGA
>NZ_LDVA01000054.1:0-224 GCF_050768715.1 Burkholderia sp. ZZQ-2
GTCGCGGGCTCCGGGTCACCGTGATCGAGAAGCACGCCGACTTCCTCCGCGACTTCCGGGGCGACACGATCCACCCCTCCACCCAGGAGCTGCTGGATGGACTCGGATTGCTCGACGACTTCCTGGCGCGCCCGCACGCCGACATGTCGGAGGTCACGCTCAGCTGGCACGGCACCGAACTGACCCTGGCCGACTTCTCGCACCTGCCGACCGCGAGGAAGGTG
>NZ_LDVA01000055.1:0-1229 GCF_050768715.1 Burkholderia sp. ZZQ-2
CGATGCGTTCGTCGAGGCGCTCGCGGGCGCGTATCCCGCCGCATGAATCGACGCATGTACCGACGCGCCCGCATCCGCCGGCCCGACCCGGGCCGGCTGTTGCGGGACGGTTGACGCAGGTCAACGCGGCTGTCCCGCCCGCCCCGGAAGATGAACTGCCATCATCGGCCGGGGGGGCACCTTGGAGCACCATGCGGAGGTATTGCGCGGCGGGCGCTGGACGCTGCCCGCGCCGGGCTGGCGGGATCTCGCCGCGGTGCTGATCGTCATCGGGTTCCTGATGCTGACCGGCATTTCGGCGCACCAGATGGCAGGCCCGCTCGCGGTCGCGCATCCCCCGGCCATCTCGTTGTCCCCCGCGGCGCTGCCCGGCTATACGCTGCGTACGGTCTCGCGCATGTTCGCGGCATTACTCGCATCGATTGCCTTCGCGCTCGTCTACGCGACCGCGGCGGCCAGGAGCCGGTCGGCCGAGCGGGTGCTGATTCCGTTGCTCGACGTGCTGCAGTCGGTGCCGATCCTCGGCTACCTGTCGTTTACGGTGCTGTTCTTCCTGTCGCTGTTTCCGGGGCGGATGCTGGGCGCCGAGTGTGCGGCGATCTTCGCGATCTTCACGAGCCAGGCGTGGAACATGACGTTCAGCTTCTACCAGTCGCTGCGCACGGTGCCGCGCGATCTCGACGAGACAAGCCGCAGCTTCCGGCTGTCCGCATGGCAGCGCTTCTGGCGCCTCGAGGTGCCGTTCGCGATGCCCGGTCTCGTCTGGAACGCGATGATGTCGATGTCGGGCGGCTGGTTCTTCGTGGTCGCATCGGAGGCGATCGCGGTCGGCGACCTGCACGTCGACCTGCCGGGCGTGGGCGCCTATGTCGCACGGGCGATCGCGAACCGGGATCTGGCCGCGGTGGGCTGGGCGATCGTCGCGATGAGCGTCGCGATCGTCCTGTACGACCAGTTGCTGTTCAGGCCGCTGGTCGCGTGGTCGGAACGGTTCCGCTATGGCGATGCCGTGCCCGCGGTCGTGCCGCGCAGCTGGATGCTCGACCTGTTCCACCGGTCGCGATGGATGGCCCGCGCCGGCGGCCCGGTCGGCATGCTGTTGCGCCGCGCGGCGCGTGCGCGGCTGCCGGGGGGCGCGTGGCCGTGGCGCGGCAGGATGGCGCTGCCGCGGCACGCGGGTGACGCGCTCTGGTTCGCGCTGTGCGCGGCGGGATGCGGGTATGCGGCGG
>NZ_LDVA01000056.1:0-12724 GCF_050768715.1 Burkholderia sp. ZZQ-2
CGGCCGGCCCGCGCGGTGCGCGGCCGCTTCGCACCACCATGAGACTCAAGGCAAAGATCTTCCTTCTGGCCATCGTGCCGTTCCTGCTCGCGATCGCCGGCATCGGTTTCGGCGTGCGCCAGCAGGCGACGTCCCTCGCGCGCACGCAGCACGCGACGATCCAGGCCGCGTACATGTCGAGCAAGGAGGTCGAGCTCAAGCACTACGTCGAGCTCGCGACGAGCGCGATCATGCCGCTCTACGACGCGAGCGGCCGCAACGCGCGCGACGACGCGCTGCTGCGCACGCAGGCGCTCGCGATGCTGCAGAAGATGGATTTCGGCCCGGACGGTTACTTCTTCGTGTACGACCTGCACGGCAATTCCCTGATGCATCCGCGCGAGCCCGAGCGTGTCGGCCACAACTACTGGTCGATGCGCGACCCGCAGGGCGCGCTGACGATCCAGAAGCTGATCGGCGCGGCGTCGAGCGGCGGCGGCTACGTGCGCTACGCGTGGCAGCGGCCGTCGACGGGCCGCGTCGCGCCGAAGCTGGGCTACGTCATCGCGCTCGAACGCTGGGGCTGGATGGTCGGCACCGGCATCTATCTCGACGATGTCGACACCGCGCTGCAGCGCATCGACGCGCGCGCGTCCGCGAACATCGAGCGCACGATGAGCTGGCTCACCGCGATCGCGCTCACGGGGGCGGCCGCGATCGCCGTGTGCGCGCTGGTGCTGAACGTCAGCGAGTCGCGCAGCGCCGACGCGAAGCTCAAGCTGCTCGCGCAGCGCGTCGTCGAATCGCAGGAACAGGAGCGGGCGCGGCTGTCACGCGAGCTGCATGACGGGATCAGCCAGATGATGGTATCGGCGAAGCTGATGCTCGAATCCGCGCTCGCGCGCTTCGAACGCGGCACCGCGCGCATGCCCGAGGCCGAGCAGGCGCTGACATCGGGCGTCGTGCGGCTCGGCGACACGCTGCGTGAAGTGCGGCGCATCTCGCATGCGCTGCGCCCCGCGATGCTCGACGATCTCGGCCTCGCGGCGGCGCTCGAGCAGCTGGTGCGCGAGCTCGGCGCCGAAAGCGGCATCGACATCGGTTACACGCAGGTCGCGCACAGCGGCGCCCGGCCGCTGCCCGCGGCGGTCAACACCGCGCTGTTCCGGATCGCGCAGGAAGCGTTGAGCAACATCGTGCATCATGCGCGGGCGTCGCGCGCGGCCGTCACGCTCGACGTCGGCGCGCAATCCGTCACGCTGACCATCGCCGACAACGGCTGCGGCTTCGACGCCGAACGCTCGCAGGCCGACGTGCGCCACGGCATCGGCCTGCGCAACATGCGCGAGCGCCTCGACGCGCTCGGCGGCACGCTGACGATCACGTCGCAGGTCGGCCACACGATCGTCGCCGCGCGCGTGCCGCTGCCCGGCGCCGCGTCATGACGCGCCCCATCACAGGAGACCTTTCACGCATGAGCGCCCCCGACACCGCCCGGCCCGTCGCCCGACTGCTGCTCGTCGACGATCACCCGCTCGTGCGCGACGGCTTGCGGATGCGGCTCGAAGCGGCCGACCTGTCCGTGGTCGGCGAAGCCGGCAACGCCGACGAGGCGCTCGCGCTCGCCGCGTCGCTCGAACCCGATCTCGCGCTGATGGACATCGGCATGAACGGCATGAACGGCATCACGCTCGCGGGCGTGTTTCACGAACGCTTTCCGGGCATCCGCGTGCTGATGCTGTCGATGCACGACAACGTCGAATACGTGACGCAAGCCGTGCGCGCCGGCGCGAGCGGCTACCTGCTGAAGGATTCGCCCGCGAGCGAGATCGTGCGCGCGATCGGCACGGTGCTGGCGGGCCAGACGTTCTTCAGCGAAGGGCTCGCCGCGCGAATGATCCACGCGAGCACGACCGCGTCGCCGCTCGACCGGCTCACGCCGCGCGAACGCGACATCCTCGACGCGCTGGCTGAAGGGCTGTCGAGCAAGCAGATCGCGCAGCAGACGGGGCTGTCGGTGCGCACGGTCGAGACGCACCGGCTCAACCTGAAGCGCAAGCTGGAGATCGAGGGGCAGGCCGAGCTGATCAAGTTCGCGGTCGAGCATCGGCGAAGGTAGGTCGGCACCGCGATCTGCCGCAAAAGGCTCGGCTGGCAAGCCGCATCATTCCGGCCGTGAAGACGTCACACACGCCGCCGCCGCGCGCCCCGATTGCTTCTTCGTTTCACGCCGCATCTTCAGCATCACCGCAACACCCACACTGAGGATTCCGGAACACAGGACCGCGATCGAAAAACCGTGCGCCATCGCATCCCGATACGCGCCAAGCAGCGCCGGCTGTCCCGCTGCAAACACATGCTCCATCACCGCCTGCCGCGCCAGCGTATCCGCTTGCGCGCTGCCGGCCGCTTGCATCGCGGCCGTCATCCGGTGCAGCGCACCGACGCTCATCATGCTGCCGAGCACCGCGATGCCCATGCTCATCCCCGTCTGGCGCAACGCGTTCATCGTCGCCGACGCCATGCCCGCGCGTTCGGCCGGCGCGAGTTCCATCACGGTCATGCCGGTCGCGGGCACCGCGAGCCCCATGCCGACCCCGAGCACCGCCAGCGCGATGCCGACGGGCACATACGGCGTTCCCGCACCGAAGCCCGCCATGACCGCGAGCATCGCGCCGACCAGGCCATACCCGGCCACCATCAGCCCGTGCAACGGAATGCGCGCCGCGATGCGCCCGAACAGCATCGACGTGACCGCCGTCATCACGAACTGCGGCATCAGTTGCCAGCCGGCGGCGGCGGGCGTGCGCCCCTGCGCCTGCTGCAGGAACAGCGACAGGAAGAACAGGCTGCTGTACCCCGAGAACCCGAGCACGAACGACGCGAGATTGGCGCGCACCAGCCGCCGGTCGCGAAACAGCCAGACCGGCAGCAGCGGCCGCTCGACGCGCGTTTCGACACGCACGAACACGACGAACGCCACCGCGGCGCCCGCGAGCGGCACGATCACCTTCACGTGCGACGCGCCGGCTTCGCCGATGCCGATCAGCCCGTAGGTGAGCAACCCGAGCCAGACCACGCTCAGCGCCTGGCCGAGCGGGTCGAACGCCGCGTGCTGCGGATGCCGGCGCTCCGGAATGCCCCACGCGCCGAGCAGCACGGTCACGATGCCGATCGGCACGTTGACGAGGAAGATGTCCTGCCATCCGCCATGCTCGACGAGCAGGCCCCCCGCCAGCGGCCCGAGGATCAGCGCGAGTGCGCTGAACGCGGACCATCCGCCGATCGCGCGGGCGCGCTCGCGCGCATCGGGAAACGCATGCGTGAGGATCGGCATCGCGCCCGGTATCAGCAACGCGCCGGCGAGCCCCTGGATCGCGCGCCCGATCAGCAGCGGCTCGAGCCGGCTCGCGCATGCGCAGACCACCGACCCGGCCGTGAACAGGACCACGCTGGCGAGCCACACGCGCTTGTGTCCGTAGCGATCGCCGAGCGGGCCGGCCGACAGCATGAACGCCGACAGCGCGAGCGCGTACGCGTTGACGACCCACTGAAGGCCGCCGATGTCGGTATCGAGCGCCGTCTGCAGCGTCGGCAACGCGACGTTGACGATGCTGATGTCGAGCGTGGCGAGAAAGGTGCCGAGACAGGCGGCCAGGACGAGTGCGGCGCGACGGTAGCGAGGCATGGCGGTCGGCCCTTCAGGGGCACGAAGATGAGAATGATTCGCATCATATATATCGACTGACCGTCGGTCAATGAATTGCGTTGGCCGTGAACGGGGCGCTGGCCTAAACTGCGGGCTTTGCACGAACGGGCGTCGAGCCGCGCGATGACGGACAGGACAAAGGCAGGAATCACGACAGGAAAGGACGACGCGCCGGCGGGCAAGCTGCCGCGCACGAAGCCGGCGGAAGTGCGCCTCGAGGAGCTGATGGCCGCGGCCGAGAGGCTGTTCCTCGCGCAGGGCGTGGAAGCGACGACCATCAGCGAGATCGTCGAGCACGCGCAGGTGGCGAAGGGCACGTTCTACCACTACTTCGAATCGAAATCCGACATGCTCGCCGCGCTCGCGCAGCGCTACACGGCGTCGTTCCTCGACCGTTTGCAGCACGCCGTGGACGCGTGCGACGCCGACGACTGGCTCGCGCGCCTGCGCGCGTGGATCCGCGCCAACATCGAAACCTACGCGGCGACCTACCGCACGCACGACATCGTCTACGCGAATCACCATCACCACGATCGCGCGAATGCCGACAAGAACGCGATCCTCGAACAGCTCGGCGAGATCCTCGACGGCGGCGCACGGGCCGGCACGTGGCGGCTCGCGCACCCGCAGGTCACCGCGCTGCTGATCTATGCGGGCGTGCACGGCGCGACCGACCACATCATCGCGGCGCCGGAAACGGATCGCACCGCGTTCGTCGACGCGGTGGTCGACGATTGCCTGCGGATGCTCGGCGCCGGCACCTGACGCACGGCAACGAACCAGGCACCCGAGGGCGAATGCCGTTCAGTCACGCTGAACGGCATTTTTCATTGGTGCCACCGCGAAGTGACAATTGTTCATCTTACGAATTGTTGACGCCAGTAGGATTCGTTCTGTCCAAGTGTAACCAAGCCGAAAACATAATATTCGGCCGTGTGATGCCTTTTCGGGTCGCCGTTGGATGTCGCGTCGCGCTGTCAACGGATATCGCGTCGGCGTCGTATCACCATCCAGATCGATTCTTTCTGAAACCAAAACATGCAAACCAAACTCATTACCGCCGTGTTGTTCGTGGCTGCAGCCACTGCGTCGCAAATCGCATCCGCAGCCGACGGCACAATCACGTTCAACGGCAGCGTTACCGCGCAAACCTGCACGATCAACGGCAACGGCAGCGGCTCGAACAACTTCAATGTGCCGCTGCAATCGGTGGCGACCAGCGCGCTGGCCGCCGCAGGCCAGTGGGCCAACCGCACGCCCTTCAACATCGCGCTGACGGCCTGCACGCCGGCGTCGGGCAACGTCCACACCTACTTCGAACCGGGCCCGACGGTCGACACCGCCACCGGCAACCTGATCCTGGCCGCCGGCGGCGCGACCAACGTCGAGATCCAGCTGCTGAACGGCGACGGCACCTATTCGCCTATCAAGATCGGCGCAGCTGACGCCTCGCAAAACTCGAAGTCAGTCGCAATCAGCTCGACCGGCACCGCCACGCTGAACTACTACGCGCAGTACTTCGCAACCGGCGCTGCAACGGCAGGCGCGGCGACGTCGAGCGTGATGTACTCGCTCGTTTATCAGTAACCAATCACTTAGTTATACATAGCAAGATCGGGCGGAGCGACACGACGTCGCTCCGTCCCTCGTGCTCGCTACCTGCATCGATCTCCATCATGAAGCTTCGAAACACCCTCCGGCGCGCGATCGCCACCGCATGCGCCGCATGGCTCGGCTACCTGGCAACGCCCGCCGATGCATCGGTGGTGATCGGTGGCACGCGCGTAATCTATGCCGCGAGCGAATCCGAGGTCACGCTCAAGCTGTCGAACGCCGGCCAGTCGCCCGCGCTCGTGCAGTCGTGGGTCGATACAGGTGACGTGCGCGGCGCGCCGTCCACGACCAAGGTGCCCTTCACCGTCACGCCGCCGATCTCGCGGATCGATCCGTCCAAATCGCAGACGCTGCGCATCGTCTACACCGGCGAACCCATGCCGCAGGATCACGAGTCGGTGTTCTGGCTCAACGTGCTCGAGGTGCCGCCCAAGCCGAGCGCGGCGGACGCGGACATGAACCGTATCCAGCTCGCATTCCGTTCGCGCATCAAGCTGTTCTATCGTCCGGAAAAACTCGCGGGTTCATCGGCCGATGCGCCGGCGCAGCTCACCTGGCGGCTCACACAGGCCGACGGCAAGCCGGCCATCGAGGCGCACAACCCGACGCCGTTCCATGTGTCGCTGACCACGATCAGCGTGCAGTCGGGCGGACGCAGCGCAATCTTCGACGATGGCGGCATGGTCGGGCCGGGCGAGACGCGCGCCTTCCCGCTGAAAGGCGATGTGCCCGGCTCGGCCGGCGCCAGCGTGCGTTACACGACGCTGAACGACTACGGCGGCTCGGTCATCGGCGAGACGCCATTGCGGTCAGACACCGCCGCACCGTCGCGATGATGCGCGACTGACTCTCTTCCATTGCGCGAGGCGCGGGTAGCGCGCCACGTCCTTTCCACAGCAAGACCAAGCATGCCCGCCCGGGCAGGGCGGAGGCTTGCTCACGCTCGGGTGCCTATCGTGATCCAACGTCTTTCGAGTTTGCCGCCATTCGTGCGCTGGCGCCCGCGCCCGTGCTTCCTGCTCGCGCTGTCGGTGTTCGCGTCGACTGGCACGATGGCGCAGACCACAAGCGCCACACAGGTGGCGGAAGTCCAGTTCGACGACCTGTTCCTGCAGCGCCCGGGCGGCACGCGGGTGGACGTCAGTCGCTTCGAAAAAGGCAATGCCGCGGCGCCGGGTTCGTATCGCGCCGACCTGTACGTCAACACGAACTGGATCGGTCGTACCGCGATCACGCTGCGCCAGGTGGGCGACAGCCGAAACAACGTCCAGCCCTGCTTCGATCGCGAGCTGCTGCAGCAGGTCGGGGTGGATCTCGCGAAGCTGTCGCCCGAAGCGACGCTCATGTTGACGGACTCGAACCATGCCTGCGCGACGATCGGCATGCTGGTGCCGGACGCCGTCGCCACTTTCGACAATGGCGAGCAGCGGCTCGACGTCAGCATCCCGCAGGCCTCGTTGAGCCGCGCGGCGCGCGGCTACGTGGATCCGCGCTACTGGGACGAGGGCGTGCCGGCTGCGCTGCTGTCGTACAACGGCAACATCTACCGCGCCGACAACCAGGGCGCCTCGTCGACCCAGGCCTACCTGGGCCTGACCGCCGGCCTGAACGTCGGGCCCTGGCGCTTCCGCCACAACGGCAACACCACCTACGACACGCACGGCGGCACACACTACCAAAGCGTGCAGACCAGCCTGCAGCGCTCGATCGCGCGCCTGAAGGCGCAACTCGTGATCGGCGACGCGTTCACCGACGGCACGATGTTCGACAGCGTGGGCTTTCGCGGCGTGCGGATCGCCAGCGACGAGCGCATGTATCCGGAATCGCAACGCGGCTATGCGCCGACCATCCACGGCATCGCCAACAGCAATGCGCTGGTGCAGGTGCGCCAGAACGGCAACATCATCTACAGCGCCACCGTCGCGACCGGCCCGTTCGAGATCGACGATCTCTATGCGACCGGTTATGGCGGCGACCTCGACGTCATCGTGACCGAAGCCGACGGCAGCATCCACACCTTCAAGGTGCCGTATGCGTCGGCCGTCAGTTCGCTGCGGCCCGGCATCACGCGTTTCAGCGTGACGGCCGGCCAGTACCGCAGTCCGCTGCTGTCGAGCAAGCCCGCGCTGTTCCAGGCGACCGTACAGCACGGTTTCACCAACCTGATCACCGGCTACGGCGGCATGACGGCCGCGCCCGGCTACCTGGCAGGCCTGGCCGGCGTCGCGCTCAACACCGGGCTGGGCTCGTTCGCGCTGGACATCACGCAGGCCAACACCGATCTGCCCGGCCTGGGCACACGCCACGGCCAGAGCGTGAAGCTCTCGTACAGCAAGCTGATCAGTCCGACCAATACCAATATCGCGGTGGCCGCCTATCGTTATTCGAGCAGCGGTTACCTGGGCCTGCAGGACGCCATGCAGTTGCGCAGCCAGCAGACCGGCGGCGTGAACGGCCTGCTGTCGGGCGGCGTGCGTCGCGGTCAGTTCCAGGTCATGCTGAACCAGGGCCTGCCGGAAGGCTGGGGCTCGTTCTACCTGTCCGGCTCGACCGTCAATTACTGGAATCGCAGCGGCAACGACACGCAGTTCCAGGCCGGCTACAGCAACAATTTCCGGCGCATCAACTACGGCGTGTCGGTCGCGCGCCAATTCGACGCGACGCAAAACCGCTGGGACAACCGCTTCATGCTGAACGTGTCGATCCCGCTGAACCTCGGCTCGCGCACGTTGTACTCGTCGACCAGCCTGCAACACGACAGCCATGGCGCAACCCTGGTCCAGCAGTCGCTGACCGGCTCGCTCGGCATCGACAACGCGCTCAGCTATGGCGTGAACGTCGGCCATACCCGCGGCAGCGGCACCGGGGCGACCGCCAACGTCGGCGGCAACGTGTCCTACATGTCGCCGTATGCGACCTTGTCGGGCAACGCTTCGAAGGGCACCGGCTTTACGCAGTACGGCGGCGGCATCTCGGGCGGTATGGTGGCCTATGCCGGCGGCGTGGCCTTCACGCCGACCATGGGCGAGACGATGGCGATCGTCGAGGCCAAGGACGCAAACGGCGCACGCGTGACGGCCGGCAGCGGCCTGCGCATCGATCGGTTCGGTCATGCACTGGTGTCGACCCTGACGCCGTTCTCGACCAACGAGGTGGAAATCGATCCGAAGGGCGTGCCGATGAGCGTCGAGCTCAAATCCAGCGCGCAGCACGTCGCGCCGACCGCGGGTGCGGTGGTGCGGCTGAAGTACGAGACCGAGGGCGGCGGACGCGCGGTAATCATGCGCGCGCGCATGGCCGATGGTGAGCCGGTTCCGTTCGGCGCGGAGGTGAGCGATACGGCGGGGCAGAACGTCGGCACCGTCGCGCAGGATGGCCGCGTCGTGCTGCGCGGCGTGAAGACGGATACCGGCACGCTGAAGGTGAAGTGGGGCGACACGGATGGCGATCACTGTTCGCTCTCCTACACGCTGCCAACGGAAAACAAGACGAGCAAGCAACGCTGGATCGACGCGGAGGCGGTATGCACGAAATGAGCGCAGCGGATGCGATGAACCCGGGAAAGAAGATGAACAAGAACGAAAAACCGGCCGCGACGCGCCGGCAGGCGAAATCGGCGCGCGGCTGGGGCCGCGTGGTGTTCTGGCTGCTCGCGCTGGTAGCGTTGATGCCTGGCCTGGGTTCGCGTGCCGCGTTTGCGCAGAGCGCCAGTTGCACGGGCACGGCGCAGACGGTGACGATCTCGATGCCGGCTTCGGTGACGATCCCGCGCGACGCCGCGATCGGTACGGTACTGACTGCCTGGGCCAGTACTCCGGCCACCACCAACTTCTATAGTTGCACCGTGTCGGGTTCTGCATTCTCGGGTATGGCCTTCGAAGCGTTGTCGATGACCAAGGCCGGCATGACGGTGGCCGGGCCGAATGGTGTCGCCTATACGGTCTGGAATACCAATGTGCCAGGCGTCGGTGTCGCGATCGGCGTGCGTTCCTATGCGAACGGTTGCGGATGGCAGCCATGGGACGATCTCGGCACGCCGAGGCCGCCGCTACCCAGCCCTTGGGCTGGGTGGGCCTGTAACCTGAACGGTACGAGCAGTTTGGTCAACAACGGCGGCCAGGTTCAGGTGGCGCTGGTCAAGACCGGCGCCATCACGGCGGGCACGGTGACGGGCGGCGTGCTGTTCGAGGGAGCGCCCTCGACGGGGGGAGCAAACATCAACGGCCCGTTTGCGGTCTCCGCTTCGAGCCACGTGTCGTATTCGCTGACCTCGACCATCGTCAACGTCGCGGCGTGCACCACGCCGAACGTGACGGTCAGCATGGGCTCGCCCATGCAGTCGGAATTCACGGGCATCGGCTCGACCAACAAGCAGGCCGTCTCGTTCAACGTGGCGGTCAACGCCTGCCCGACAGGCCTGAACTCGATCCAGTACCAGTTCATCCCGGTCAATGCCGTCCTCGACAGCACCAACGGCGTGCTGGCGCTGTCGAGCGGTTCGACGGCCACCGGTATCGGCCTGCAACTGAAGGACGGCAACGGCAACGCGCTGAAATACAACACGCAGTACACGCTGACGAGCTACAGCAAATCGACCGGCGGCTCCTACACGATCCCGCTCACGGCCAGGTACTACCAGACGGCCGCGAAGGTCACAGCCGGCAGCGCAAACGCCGTGCTGACCTTCACCATGACGTATCAGTAAGTCGCGCACAGCGAACCTCGATGTGCGCGGAGGCGGCCTGGACTTGCGCGGTCACGCCCGGACGTGCGGACGCGTCGGTCGTTCGACCGCTCACCACGCCCCAGGGTAAATAAACAAGGGCGCCCGAGGGCGCCCTTCATGCATCCGGATTCCGAACCGCGCGGCGGCGGTCAGTTCGTCCGCGAATTGTGTTTCTGCAGATACGCGATCAGGCCGTCGATCCCGCCCGATGCGAGCTGGCTCTTGAACTGGCCCTGGTAGACCTGGATCAGCCACGCGCCCGACATGTCGATGTCGTAGATCTTCCAGTCGTTGCCGACCTTGCCGAGACGATAGCCGACCGACTGGCTGTCGCCTGGCGTCGTGACCGTCGACTGCACGAGCGCGTCGGCGCCCGACGCGCCGCCGGCCTTGAACGAGAACTTCGCGTCCTGGCTGCCGAGCTGCGCGAGCGACGCGGCGTAGGTGCGCGTCATCAGCAGCTTGAACTGCTTGTAAAGCTCCTGCTGCTGTTGCGGCGTGGCCTGCTTCCACGCGTCGCCGACCGCGATGCGGGTCGTGCGCTCGAAGTTGGTCGCGGGCAGGAAGCGCTGCTCGACGACCGCCGAGACCTTCGCCATGTCCCCACCGCGCGCGGCCGGATCGGCCTTCATCGCGTTGACGGTACCTTCGACCGCATTGCGGACGATATCGACCGGCGCGCTCTGCGCAAAAGCGGAAACCGACACGGCGGCCGCCGCGACGAAAGCAAACAGATGACGTTTCATACGAATATCGCTCGATGAGAAAAAACGACCGGTTCATTGCACCGGCCGACGAAGCAAAGTATACCGGGCCCGACGCCTCGGTGCGCCGCCGTGACCGACTGTTACCTTTCAGGTTCCTTTGTCACAGGCGGGCGGCGGCGCGACGACGCAGCGCGGCGCCGATTATGTAAATATCCCCTTACAAACCGGCGAGCCATCGGTATCGATTCCGCCGTCGCGAACAAATCTCCTTCCCGCCCCGAAACCCCCAACGTCACGACCGCCGCCACGCCGCGCCGGTATACTTGGCTACTTTGCCCTTGCCAGCCGCTCCCCACCGCCACATGGTGACATCTCTCATCGTCCGACTCGTTGCATGGTCGGTGCGCCGCCCCGTCTGGGTCGTCGTCCTGTCGCTCGTCATCGCCGCGCTCAGCGGCGTCTATGTCGCGCAGCATTTCAAGATCAACACCGACATCAGCAAGCTCGTCGATGCCGAGCCGCAATGGGCCGCCCTCGGCCAGGCCGTCGACAAGGCGTTCCCGCAACGCAACGGCACGATCCTCGCAGTCGTCGAGGCGCCGGCGCCCGAATTCGCGAACGCCGCCGCGCATGCGCTGACCGAAGCGCTGCGCAAGGATGCCGACGCCGGCCGCATCGGCCAGGTCGCCGAGCCCGGCGGCGGGCCGTTCTTCGAGCACAACGGGCTGCTGTTCCTGTCGCCGCAGGAGGTCACGGATACCACCTCGCAGCTCGCGAGCGCGCGCCCGCTCGTCAACGAACTCGCGAAGAACCCGAGCCTGACCGGGCTCGCGACCACACTCTCCACCACGCTCGGCCAGCCGCTCCTGACCGGCCAGGTGAAACTGCCCGCGATGGCGAAGCTGCTCGCACGCAGCGCCGCGACGGTCGACGACGTGCTGGCCGGCAAGCCGGCCGCGTTCTCGTGGCGCGCGCTGGTCGACAACGATGCCGCGCGGCAGCCCGCGCGCGCGTTCGTCACCGTGCAGCCGGTGGTCAACTACGGCGCGCTGAAGGCCGGCGCGGAAACCAGCCAGGTGATCCGCGACGCGGCCCGTTCGCTCGACCTCGAGAAGCGCTACGGCGCTGCCGTGCGCCTGACCGGCGAACAGCCGCTCGCCGACGACGAATTCGCGTCCGTCGAAGATGGCGCGGCGCTCAATGGCGCGCTCACGCTGCTCGCCGTGCTCGTCATCCTGTGGCTGGCGCTGCGCTCGAAGCGGATGATCGGCTCGGTACTCGTCACGCTGTTCGTCGGCCTCGTCGTGACCGCCGCGCTCGGCCTCGCGATGGTCGGCTCGCTGAACATGATCTCGGTCGCGTTCATGGTGCTGTTCGTCGGCCTCGGCGTCGATTTCTCGATCCAGTACGGCGTGAAATACCGCGAGGAGCGCTTCCGCGATCCGCGCATCGATCACGCGCTGATCGGCGCCGCGCACTCGATGGGCATGCCGCTCGCGCTGGCCACCGCGGCCGTCGCGGCGAGCTTCTTCTCGTTCATTCCCACCGCCTATCGCGGCGTGTCCGAACTCGGCCTGATCGCGGGCGTCGGGATGTTCGTCGCGCTGCTGACCACGATCACGCTGCTGCCGGCGCTGCTGCGCCTGTTCGCGCCGCCGGGCGAATCGAAGACGCCGGGCTTCCCGTGGCTCGCGCCGGTCGACGACTACCTCGATCGCCATCGCAAGCCGATCCTGATCGGCACGCTCGTGGTCGTGATCGGCGCGCTGCCGCTGCTCGCGTTCCTCCACTTCGACTTCAACCCGCTGCACCTGAAGGATCCGCACAGCGAATCGATGGCGACACTGCTTGCGCTGAAGGATTCGCCGGAAGCCGCCGTCAACGACGTCACGCTGCTCGCGCCGTCGCTCGCCGATGCCGACGCGGCCGCGAAGCGCCTCGACGCACTGCCTGAAGTCGGCCGCACGACCACGCTGTCGACCTTCATCC
>NZ_LDVA01000057.1:0-21456 GCF_050768715.1 Burkholderia sp. ZZQ-2
CACATCCTCGCCCGCTCGCACGTGCGCGCCGAGATCGATGCCGACGCGGTGCCGCGCTCGGCCGCGCTCGCGACGCTGCCGCCCGACGTGCAGCGACGCTGCACGCTGGCCGGCGGCGACGACTACGAACTGTGCTTCACCGCGCCGGCGGCGGCCCGCGCGGCGGTCGAAGCGGCCGGCCTGACGGCCGGCGTGCCGGTCACGCGAATCGGTACAATACGCGCGTTGTCCGCGCCGTCGGAACAGCCCGCGATCGCGTGGCGCGACGCCGCCGGCGCGCCCCTCGCCCTCACGTTGCACGGCTTCGACCACTTCCATGCAGACTGACCCGACGCCCGCGCACGCCGCGGCCGAGCCCGGCGCCGCACCTGGCGGACACGCGCCGCGGCGCGCGACCGCGCGCTTCATGCTGTCGCACCCCGCGCACCTCGTGTCGCTCGGCTTCGGCAGCGGGCTCGCGCCGCTCATGCCCGGCACGTTCGGCTCGCTGTTCGGCTGGCTCACGTTCGTCGTGCTCAACCGCTACCTGACGGTGCCCGAATGGTGGGCGCTGATCGCGGTCGGCTTCGCGGCGGGCACGTGGCTCACCGGCTTCACCGCGAGAAAGATGGGCACGTCCGATCCGGGCGCCGTCGTCTGGGACGAAATCGTCGCGATCTGGCTCGTGATGCTGTTCGTCACGCCCGCGACCTTCATCGGCCAGCTATGGGCGTTCGTCGCGTTCCGCATCTTCGACATGCTCAAGCCGCCGCCGATCCGCTATTTCGAGCGCCGCCTGAAAGGCGGGCTCGGCATCATGGTCGACGACCTGGTCGCCGCGTTCATGACGCTGCTCGTGATCGCCCTGTGGCGCTCCGTCGTCGGCTGACCGATTTCCCGACTCCCGTTTCCCGACGCGCATGCCAACCGATTCCGTCGTCCACCAGCTTGCGATCCGCGCAGGCAACAAGCTGCGTGACGAGCACCTGACGCTCGCCACCGCCGAATCCTGCACCGGCGGCATGATCGCCACCGCGATCACCGACATCTCCGGCAGCAGCCAGTGGTTCGAGCGCGGCTTCGTCACGTACTCGAACCAGGCCAAGATCGACATGATCGGCGTGCCGCCCGACCTGATCGACAAGCACGGCGCCGTCAGCGAGCCCGTCGCGCGCGCGATGGCCGAAGGCGCGCTGCGCAACAGCCGCGCGCAGGTCGCGCTGTCCGTCACCGGCATCGCGGGCCCGGCCGGCGGCAGCGAGAAGAAACCGGTCGGCACCGTGTCGTTCGGCTGGAGCAACCGGCTGCATACCGACGTCGAGACGCTCGTGTTCAAGGGCGACCGCGATCAGATCCGCACGCAGGCGGCCGCGCATGCCCTGCGCGGGCTGCTGAAGCTGCTCGACGAGCGCGAGGGCTGACCGGGCAGGGGCGCCCGCAGCGCCCCTGCCGGCCCGCTTACTGGATCGCGTCGGGCTTCACGACGATCCAGTTCTTGTCCGCCGTGACCGGCAGGCCGAGCGACTTCTGCCGCGCGGCCGATTCATCCGACCACGCGCGGATCTGCGCCATCTGCTTGTCCTTCTTGTTCACCCACACGCGCACGCCGCCGCGCGCGACGTCGGTCGCGTTCAGCAGCATGTAGCCGTCGGACGTCGGCGTGTCGCCCGCGACGAGCACCGGCTTCTTCCACTGGTCGATCCAGCCGACGATCGAGCCGAGCTTGCCTTCGTACCACGTCATCGGGTTCATCAGGAACGGCGTGATCACGAGGCTGCGGTTCGCGGCCTCGTCGTACTTGCCGGCCTTGATCTGCAACCGGGACGTCGTCAGCGCGCCGGTCGCCGGGTTGCGCAGCAGCGTCGTCACGCCGATCACGTTCTGCGGCTTCACGTTGTAGCCGTACTTCGGGTCGGACAGCACGAGCCGCGCGAGCTCCTCGTGCGCGGCCGTCATCACGTAGACCTCGATCCCGTTCTCGCGCAGCACGTTGTACAGCTCCTGCATCCCGCGGAAGAAACGCGGCGGGTTCACCGTGCCGTCGGCCACCTTGTCGCCCTGCCAGTAGCGGATCGGGATCGGCTTGCCGTCGGCGAGCATCGCGTCGACGTGGCGCTTCAGGTCGGCCAGCGACTGCCCGGCGAACGCCTGCGCGATCCACGGGTAGCAGACCAGGTCGTCGATCTCGCAGAGCCGGTAGTAATAGCTCGTCAGCGATTCCTTGTAGTCGGCGGAATCCTTGAACGGGATCAGCTTCAGCGACGGATCGAGCGTGTCGCGCGTCAGCACGCCGCGGTTCTCGAGGTACGGCAGCAGCGACTCCTCGAGGTCGTAGCGGTAGGTCGTGTTGTCGGCGTCGAACACCGCGTAGTCGCCGCGGTGCGCGTGCGCTGCGATCATCGCGTTCAACGCCTTCGCGCTGTCGGCCGGCCAGTGCGACAGGTCCGCCGCGTGGGCGAAGCTCATGCACAACGACGCGGCAAGCGCGCTCAGAAGACGTCGGGACAGCTTGGGCATGGCGTCACTCCCTTTCTTGACAGTTTCGTTACAGACCGATGACAAGCGCGAGCATCGCGCGATTGGCGCGCGGGCATGCGGTGCGGAAACGACGGGAAGTTGCCCGTGCGCGTCAGTGCGACGGCCGGGAACGAGGGAAACGGAGGCGGTAAGGCGGAGAAAGCGGCACGGGCCCGCGAACGCGGGCCTGCCGGAACCGGCTGCCCGCGCGGGCAGCCGGCGCCAGCGTCGATCAGCGATGCGCGTTGATCGTGTCGCGGGTCTTCTGCGCGGCGAGCGCCGCGGCTTCGGCGAAATCCTCGCCCTTGCTCGCGTACAGGATCGCGCGCGACGAGTTGATCATCATGCCGGTGCCGTCGGCCGTGCGGCCTGCGTTGACGGTCGCCTGCACGTCGCCGCCCTGCGCGCCGATGCCGGGGATCAGCAGCGGCATGTCGCCGACGATCCCGCGCACGATCTCGATTTCCTTCGGGAACGTCGCGCCGACCACGAGGCCGAGCTGGCCGTTCTTCGCGTTCCACTTGTTCGCCGCGAGATCGGCCACGACCTGGTACAGCGGCCGGCCGTTCGTGTCGAGGAACTGCAGGTCGGAGCCGCCCGGGTTCGACGTGCGGCACAGCACGATCACGCCCTTGCCTTCGTGCTCGAAGTACGGCTCGACCGAGTCGTAACCCATGTACGGGTTCACCGTGACGGCGTCCGCACGATAGCGCTCGAACGCTTCGCGCGCGTACTGCTCGGCCGTGCTGCCGATGTCGCCGCGCTTCGCGTCGAGGATCACGGGCAGGCCCGGGTGCTGGAGGTGGATGTGCGCGATCAGGCGCTCGAGCTGGTCTTCCGCGCGATGCGCGGCGAAGTAGGCGATCTGCGGCTTGAACGCGCTCGCGTATTGCGCGGTCGCGTCGACGATCTGCCGGCAGAATTCGAAGATCGCGTCGGGCTGGCCCTCGAACTGCACGGGAAAGCGCGACGGCTCGGGATCGAGGCCGACGCACAGCAGCGAATTCGTGCGCTGCCACGCGGCGCGCAGCGATTCGATGAAAGTAAGCGGGGAAGACATGGCGGGTACTCGCGGCAAACCGTTGGTAGACCGCGTATTTTACCCGCGTCGCCGACGCGCCTCGCGTGTCGCGCCATTGCCGCGCGCATCGGCGCGCTCGACGGTGAACGCGAAACGCCGCGTGAGCCGCTCGCCGGGCGCGAGCAGCGTCATCCCGTGCGCGGTCGCGCCGCCCGGCAGGTTCACCGCGTTGATCGGATGATCGACCGGCTCGAAGCAGAAGAAGTCCTCGCCGGGCGGGGTATAGAGCACGTACGCATCGGCGTCGGCCGCCACCGTCAGCGACAGTCCGCGGCGCGGCCAGCTCACCGTCGCGTGGCCGCCCCAGCCGGTGAATGCGTGATTGACGAGCGCGGCCGGCAGCGGATACGCGACGCCGAACTGCCAGGCCGGCGGCACGCTCACGTGCCGCACCGGCAGGAAATCGGCGCCCGACAGCCACAGCCCGCCGGCGGCCGCGGCCAGCTCGGTCACGTCGTCGCGCACCAGGAACGGATGCACGCCGAGCCCGAACGGCAATCGCGCGCGCCCCGCATTCTCGATCGTCAGCGCGATCGACAGCGTCGTATCGTCGAGCTCGAACGACTGGATCGCGCGGAACGCATACGGCGCACCGGCGGTGCGATCGAGCGACAGCTGCAGCGACGTGGCGGTCGCATCGTCCACCTGCCATGGCGCGAGCCAGCCGTCGCCATGGATCGGCAGCGGCTCGTCGCGGCGGTTGCGCGGCACCGCGACGCTGCGCCCGTCGCATTCGAAACGCGCGCCGCCGATGCGGTTCGAGTAAGGCAGCAGCGGATAACACGCGAGCTGGTTCGGGTCCGTCGCCGTCTCCGGGTGGTCGCAGCGGCGGAACACCGGCATCAACGCGCCGTTGTCGCCGCGCCAGTCGAAGCGCGCGATGCCGCCGCCGAGATGCGGCAGCACGTCGAGCCGCAGCGCCGCGTTCGACAGCGTGACGGCCGCCGCATGCGCGGCGCCGACGCCCTGCGCGAAAGCAGCCGTCTGCGGGCCGGGGCTGACCGGCTGCGCGGCGGCGGCCAGGCGCGCGCGGCGCGACTGGCTGGTGGACGACGATGCGCGCGAGGACGTGGCGGTCATGATGAACTCCTTTCCTTCGTCGAAGAAACGATGCGGGTCGTGCGAGCGGTCAGGCCCAGCCGCCGTCGACGATCACGTCCTGCGCGGTGATCATCCGGCTGTCGTCGGCCGCGAGGAACAGCGCCATCCGCGCGAGATCGGCGGGCAGCAGTTCGGCGTCGATGCACTGGCCGGCCTTGATCGCCGCGCGGCCCGCGTCGTCGAGCCACAGCCGGCGCTGCTTGTCGGTCATCACCCAGCCCGGCACCAGCGAATTCACGCGGATGCCGAACGGGCCGAGGTCGCGCGCGAGGCCGCGCGTCAGCCCCTGCACGGCCGCCTTCGCCATCACGTAGACGGGATAGCCGCCGTTCTTCAGCATCCAGCTGATCGAGCCGAGATTGATGATCGCGCCGCCGCCCTGCTGCTTCATGTCGTCGATCACCGCCTGCGCGGCGAAGAACTGGTGACGCAGGTTCACCGCGATGCCCGCGTCGAACGATTCGGGCGTCACGTCGCCGATCGCGTGGCGCGCGTCGTTCGCCGCGTTGTTCACGAGCACCGCGATCGCGCCGATGCGCGCGCGGATCGCGTCGATCGCATGGCGCAGCGCGCCGACGTCGGTCAGGTCGCACTGGATGAACAGCGGCGCGTGGCGTACGTGCGCGAGGCTGTCCGCCAGCGCGGCGCCGGCGGTCGCGTCGAGGTCGACGAACGCGACGCGTGCCCCCTGCAACGCGAAGTGTTCGACGAACGCCGCGCCGATGCCGGTCGCGCCGCCCGTGATCAGCACCGCGCGATCCTCGAGGCTCGGATACCCTGCATAGCGCGCGTGGCTCGTGGTGTGCGCGTCGTGCGCGGAAGTGTCGATGGTCATGCGGTTCGTCTCCGTGGAAACCGGTCGGTCAGTCGCGTACGCCGCGGTTCTTCAACTGGTCGAGCAGCACGGCCGCGAGCAGGATCGCGCCGCGCACGAGGTACTGGTAGAACGCGTCGATGTTCAACAGGTTCATCACGTTCTCGACGGTGCCCATGATCAGCACGCCGATCACGACGCCGGAGATCGTCGCGCGGCCGCCCATCAGCGACACGCCGCCGAGCACGCACGCGGAGATCACGTTCAGCTCGAAGCCCTGCGCGGCGTTCGGCTGGCCCGACGTGATGCGCGATGCGAGGATCACGCCCGCGAGCGCCGTCACCGCGCCCTGGATCAGGAAGATGTACACGCGCGTGCGTTCGACGTTGATCCCCGCGAGACGCGACGCCTCGGGATTGCCGCCGATCGCGAGCGTGTTGCGGCCATACACCGTCTGGTTCAACAGCACGCCGAACGCGATGAAGCACAGCAGCGTGACCCAGATCGGCAGCGACACGCCGAAGAGCGTGAGCCCGCCGAGCGCGATGAACGTATCCGACGACACGCCGACCGCCTGCCCCTTCGACACGATGAAGCCGAGCCCGCGCACGATCTCCATCGTCGCGAGCGTCGTGATCAGCGCGTTGATGCGCAGGTACGCGATCACCGCGCCGTTCACGAAGCCGATCGCGGCGCCGGCCGCGACCGCGGCGACGATCGCGACGAACGTGTTGTCGGTCGCGTTCAGCACCATCGCGCACAGCACGCCCGAGAACGCGACGGTCGAGCCGATCGACAAGTCGAAGTCGCGCGACGCGAGACAGAACATCATCGTGCACGCGACCATGCCGATCTGCGAGATCGACAGCGCGAGGCCGAGCATGTTGTCGATCGAGAAGAAATGATCGACCGTCAGCGACATCGTGATGAACATCACCGCGAAGATCGCGATCAGGCTGTATTCGGTCAGGTGCTGCCACCACTTCTGGCGGTCGCTCTGCTGCGGCACCAGCGCGTCGGCCGTGGGCTTCACGGCGGCGCTGCCGAGGTTTTCGTTGACTTGCATGATTGTGTCTCCTGCTCCTGCATCGCGCGGCCCGTGCCGCGCGTCCGATTCGATTGTCGTGTCCTGCGTCAGGCCGCCTCGACGGCGCTCGTCTGCGGCAGCGCCAGGCTCAGCACCGCGTGCTCGTTCGCCCGTTCGCGCGGCAGCTCGCCCGCGATCCGGCCTTCGCGCATCACGACGATGCGGTCGGACACGCCGAGCACTTCCGGCAGCTCCGACGACACCATCACGATCGCGCAGCCGCGCTCCGCGAGCCGGTAGATCACGTCGTAGATCTCGTGCTTCGCGCCGACGTCGATCCCGCGCGTCGGCTCGTCGAGGATCACGACCTTCAGGTCGGGCTCCGCGAGCCAGCGCGACAGGATCGCCTTCTGCTGGTTGCCGCCCGACAGGAAGCGGATCTTCTGGCGCCGGTTCGGCGTCTTGATCTTGAGCCGCTGGATGAAGCGGTCGGCGGTTTCGCTTTCGGCCTTGCGGTTGATGAACAGCCCCGCGCGCAACGAATGGCGGCGGCAGCTGATGTTGATGTTCTCCGCGACCGACGCGATCGCGATGATCCCTTCTTCCTTGCGATCCTCGGGGCACAGCACGATGCCGTGGCGGATCGCGTCGCCGGTGCGCTTCACGTCGATGCGCGCGCCGTCGAGCGTCAGCACGCCCGCGCGCCGGTGATCCGCGCCGTACACGAGCCGCATCAGCTCGCTGCGGCCCGCGCCGACCAGCCCGAAGAAGCCGACGATCTCGCCCGCGCGCACCGAGAAGCTCGCGGGTTCGCGCAGGGCATGGCCGTCGACGCCTTCGGCGGAGAACCGCACGTCGCCGAGCGTGCGCGGCGCGTAATGGTAGATATCCGAAATCTCGCGCCCGACCATTTCGGCGACGAGCCGCTCGCGCGGCACGTCGCCGAGCGATTCGTGCGACGCGATCTTGCGCCCGTCGCGGAAGATCGTGCACGCATTGCAGAGCCGGTAGATCTCGTCCATCCGGTGCGAGATGTAGATCAGCGCGCGGCCCTGCGCGCGCAGGTCGTCGACGAGCTTGAACAGCACCTCGGTCTCGCGATGCGACAGCGAACTGGTCGGTTCGTCGAGCGCGATCACGCGCGCATTGCGCATCAGCGCCTTGCAGATCTCGACCATCTGCCGCTGCGCGATCGACAGCCGCCCGAGCTTCGCATCGGGATCGAGATCGACACCCATCGCCGCGAGCCGCTCGCGCACGTAGCGCTTCGCCTCGCGCTTCCGCACCCAGCCGAACGCATTCGGCAGGCGGCCGAGCAGCAGGTTTTCCGCGACCGTCAGGTCGGGCACGTACTGCAGCTCCTGGTGAATCACCGCGATGCCGGCCGCGATCGACGCGGCCGCATTCGCGAACTGCACGGGCCGGCCGTCGACCAGCACGCTGCCCGCATCGGGCTGGTATTCGCCGCCGAGAATCTTCAGCAGCGTCGACTTGCCCGCGCCGTTCTCGCCCATCAGGCCATGCACCTCGCCCGCGTGCACGTCGAACGAGATGCCGTCGAGTGCGCGCACGCCGGGAAATACCTTGCCGATATTGTCAAAACGCAGTGCCGCTGACACGTCGCCTCTCCACTTCCGGAATCGATCGACCGCCGGCCGCCGCATCGCCGCGGCAGCCGGCGGGCCGCTTACTTCGACGCGAGCCCCATCTCGTCGCGCACCTTCGACACGTTGTCGCGCGTCGCGAGCATGCCCGTCGTCAGCGTCAGCGCCGGCGGTGCCTTGCCCTGCGTGATCCACGCGTACATCAGGTCGGAGGTTTCCTCGCCGTGGCGCTTCGGGCTGATGATCACGGTGCCGTAGAAGCCCGTCGGCTGCGGCTTCTTGAACTCGCTCAGCGCCGAATCGGAGCCGCCGATGCCGATGCCGATCATGTTGTCGGCCTTGAAGCCGCGCCCTTCGGCCGCGCGCACCGCGCCGAGCACGGCCTCGTCGTTCAGGCCGTACGCCACCCAGTGCTTGAACTGCGGGTTCTTCGTGAGCGCGATGTTCGCCGCGTTGAACGCGTTCTCCGTGTCGGTCTTCGCCTGCGGCGCGGCGATCACGTTCGCCTTCGGGAAGCCGGCGGCCACCAGCGCGTCGGTCGCGCCGCTCGTGCGGTCGTGCGCGGTCGGCAGCTGCTCGTAGGTGATGTCGATCGCGCCGACATCCTTCATGTCCCAGCCGCGCTTCTTGATCTCGGCCGCGATGCCGTCGCCGACCTGCTTGCCGATGTTGTACGCGGAGATCCCCATGTGCGGCACCGACTCGATCGGCTTGCCCGCGCCGTCGACGAGGCGGTCGTCGACCGTCATCATCTTCAGGTTGTGCGATTTCGCCTTCGCGACGATGCCCGGCCCGAGCTTCACGTCGGGCGTGCAGATGATGAAGCCCTGCGCCTTCTGCGCGGACAGGTTGTCGATCGCGCTCATCACCTTCTCGCCGGACGGCGCACCGATCTTCACGAGCGTGAAACCTTTCGCCTTCGCCGCCATCTCGGCGAACTTCCACTCGTCCTGGAACCACGGCTCTTCCGGCTGTTTCACCAGGAAGCCGATCTTGACCGGATCGGCCGCATGCGCAACCGGGCTCCCGATCACCACCGCGGCCGCAGCGGCCAGCGTTACGAACGTTCTGCGTTTCATCTCCAGTGTCTCCTTGTCTTCATCGAACAGGATGCAGCCGCTTGTTGGTTTCGACGCAGCGTGCGCGCGGCCGTCGCACGTGCGGTCTTTCGAATCGCTACGTCAATCGTGTCAGTCGTGGTACAGCGCCGCACGCCCGCCGTCGACGGTGATGCATGCGGCATTGATGAACGGCGCCTCGTCGGACGCCAGGAACACGGCCGTCATCGCGACCTCCTCGGGCCGGCCGATCCGCTTCATCGGCTGCAGCGCGAGCGTGTCGGCGCGCGCGGCGGCCGGATCGGGCTGCGCGTCCCACCAGTCGCGCGTGAGCTGCGTCTCGATGTAGCCCGGCGCGATCGCGTTCACGCGGACGTTGCGCGCCGCGTATTCGATGCCGAGCGCACGCGTGAGACCGAGTACGCCGTGCTTCGCGACCGGGTACGGAAAGCAGCCCGGGATGATCCTGAATGCATGCGTCGACGCGATGTTCACGATGCTGCCGCGACCGCGTTCGACCATCCCTTCCAGCGCCGCGCGGCAGCCGTGCCACACGCCGTCGAGGTCGACCGCGAAGCAGCGGCGCCAGTCGTCGTCGGTCATCGTCAGCGGATCGGCGAACACGTTGATGCCCGCGTTGTTCACGAGCACGTCGAGCGGGCCGAACGCCGCCTCGGTCCGCGCCACGGCATCGCGCACCGCATCCTGGCGTGCGACATCCGCCTGCAGCGCCAGGACGCGCGCGCCGGCGATGTCGTGTGCAATCCCGGCGGCCGTGCGCTGCGCCTGCGGGAGGTCGAGATCGACGAGCGCGACGGCCGCGCCCTCGCGAACGAACGCGCGGGCGATCGCGGCGCCGATGCCCCGGCCCGCGCCCGTCACCATCGCGACCTTGTCCGCGAGGCGGCCCATCATGCGGCTCCGCCGCGCGCCGCGCGCAGGCCGGCCTGGAACGCACGCGCGTTCGCGGCAGTCTCGTCGGCCGGCTGGCCGGGCCGGTACAGCGCCGAACCGAGCCCGAAGCCGTTCGCGCCGGCCGCGAGGAACGGCCGCATGTTGTCGGGTGCAATCCCGCCGACCGGGATCAGCGGCACCGCGCGGTCGATCACCGCGCGCCACGCCTTCACGACGACCACGCCCAACTGCTCGGCCGGGAACATCTTCAGCACGTCCGCGCCGTTCGCGAGCGCCGCGAACGCTTCCGTCGGCGTCGCGACACCCGGCGCGCTCGCGAGGCCGCGCTCGCGTGCGCGGCGGATCACGGCCGCGTCGCTGTGCGGCATCACGATCAGCGAGCCGCCCGCATCCTGCACGCGATCGACATACTCCGCGCGCAGCACCGTGCCCGCGCCGACGATCGCGTCGTCGGGCAGCGCGCGCCGCAGCGCCGCGATGCTGCCGAACGGCTCCGGCGAATTGAGCGGCACCTCGACGATCCGGAAGCCGGCTTCGTACAGCGCACGGCCGTGGTCGGCCGCTTCGGCGGGCGTGATCCCGCGCAGGATCGCGATCAGCGGACACGCGTCGAACGCGCGCATCAGTGCGGCGTGAGGCGTGTACGGCGCGGGTAACGTAAGGTCGGACGGCATCAGGGGTTCCTCTGCAATCGGTTCATTGGTCGGCGCAGACGGGCTCGCCGTCCGCGCGCACGAGCCCGGCGCGTGACGCGATCCGCCACAGGCCGCGCTCGGTCGCATGCGCGACGACTCGCGCGTGCGGGTGGCCGAATTCCTGGAGCGCATCGGCGTAGCGCGCGCACAGGCCGTCGTCGCCGATCAGCAGCAGCGGCTGGTCCGCGAGCGCGATGCCGCGCTCCGCGAGCATCGCGTCGAGCGCGTTGAGCTCATGGCCGATCAGCAGGCCGGACAGGTAGTCGCCCTGCGCATCGGGCGCGAGGCGGTCGGTCAGGCCGAGCGTGCGCGTGCTGAAAATCGTCGCCAGCAGACCCGTGTGCCGCGCGCCGCGCGCGACCGATACGCCGCGCACGAACGCCGCGCGATCGGGCGACGCACCGGCGCGCATCGTGCGGCCGAGGATCGTGTGGTCGCGCAGCACCGCGAACAGCTCGCCGGTCATGAAGGTCTGGAACCGCTCGATCAGCCCGTCCGTCACCCACGCCCATTTCGCATGCGTGCCCGGCAGGCCGATCAGTACCCCTGAACGATCGGCGCCAAGCGTGGGATCGCTCGCGAGTGCGCCGACTATCTGCGTTTCTTCGCCGCGCATCACGTCGGGCAATTCGCCCGTGGCGATCACGCCCGGCACGATCGAGATCGTCGCCCCGCGCGAGGTCGTCACCGTGATGAGGCCCGCGACGAGCGCGTCGGCGCCGGCCGGCACCGCGACATACGGCGCCTCGCGCCAGCCCTGCGCGCTGCCGACCATCCCGGCGGCGAGCACCGGCAGGCCGGGCGAGCGGTCGAGCCAGTCGCCGCAGGCTTCCTCGAACACCGCGTCGAACGCGCGCGCGCCGCCGCCCGGCACATGCATGACGCCCGCCGGACGGCTGCGCGTGTCGATGAGCGCGCCGTGCGCGTCGTACAGATACGCGCGCAGCGAGGTCGTGCCCCAGTCGAGCGCGATCAGCGACGGGGTGGCGGAGGTGGCATCCGGAACGGGCCGGGTCGAAGTCGTCATCGTTTGATCCTGCGGGTACCCTGCGGCGGGCTCCAGCCCAGTTCCGCGGAAATGGCTCGCGCTTCGCGCTGCACGAGCGGAATCAGTTCGTCCATCCGGTCGTGCGGCATGTACGGAATCGTGCTCGCCACCGACACCGCCGCGACGACCGCGCCCGATGCGTCACGGATCGGCGCCGCCACGCAGCGGATCGACGCCTCGTTCTCCTCGAGGTCGAACGTATAGCCGCCCGCTGCGTAATGGGCCATGCGCTGCAGGAACGCGCTCGTCTCGGGCCGGTTGTCGGGCTTGAAATTGACGCCGGCCAGCGCGCGCCGTGCGGCCTCGAACAGCGAGCGCCACAGGTCGGGATCGAGGTCGAGCATCATCGCTTTGCCAATGCCGGTCGACGCGAGCGGCATCCGGTGGCCGACGCGCGAGCGCATCTCGAGGCCGCGCGTACCGGGAATCTTGTCGATGTACAGCACGTCGTCGCCGTCGCGCACGCCGAGATGGATCGTGTCGAGCGTCGCTTCCGCGAGCGCTTCGAGGTGCGGGCGCGCGACCGCGGTGAGCGGCATCTGCTCGAGCGCGATCGTGCCGAGCTCGATCAGCTTCGGGCCGAGCAGGTAGCCGCCCTGCACCTGCCGCAGGTAGCGCGCCTGCACGAGGCTGCTGACGAGGCGATGCGTCGTGCTGCGCGTCGTGCCGAGCGCGGCGCCGATCGCACGCATGTCGCGCGCGCCGTTCGCGATCGCCTCGAGAATCGCCAGGCCGCGCAGCAGCGTCTGCGTACCGGCCTGCTGGGCAGCGAGATCGAGCGGCGTGCTGGTCGCGCCGATGCTGTCGGTCAGCGACGCATCGTCCGGCGTCGCGCGCCGGGCGTCGAGGGCAAGGGAGTCGGGCATCTTGGTCATGGGGCGGGCTTCTTCAACGGAACCGGTGAAGCCGTTCGCGCGACGCCGGAACTGCGTCCGGCATCGCGGCGAGGCGGCGGTCGATGCACCGAATAAAGCGCCCGGCGAACTTCATGGAAGGTGTCTCCGTGTGCGTCGGGCGCCGCGCGATGCGTGGGTCCGAAGCTGTCGATGTGCTTCGGATTGTAGGAGCGCACGCACTCGCCTCCAATATTTGAATGCGTTGCCCAGATAATGAGAATTCGACGGAAATCCGCGGCAGGCACGCCGTAACGGCCGCGCCATGTGCACGGGGGCGGAACCCGCCGTGTCGCAGGTTCCGCCCCCGTTGGTTCACCGCGCGCCGCGCTTACTGCTGGCTCGTGCTGCGTGCCTGCATGTAGCGCTGTACGTCCGCGAACGACACGCGGCCGTTGCCGCTCGAGTCGATCTGCCGGAAGTGGTTCGCGACATAACCGAGGCCGGCCGCGCGCGCCTGCGATTCGGTGATCGAACCCGTGTTCTGCGAGTCGGCCGCGCTGAACTGCCGCGCGAGCTTGCGCACCACCTGCGCATGCAGCGCGGCGCCTGTCGTCTGCGTGCCGGCGGTCGGCTTGCGCGCGGCCGGCGGCACGTACGGATCGCCGAGCTGCGCCTGGCGCGCGCGCGCCGGCACGGCGGCGTCGCTCGCCTGCGCGAACGCGGATACGGATGCTGCGGCGCCGACACATGCGAGCGCCGCGGCAACGACGATGAAACGATTCTTCATATCAGGCTCCAGTCTGGAATGAGGTCGTCGACGGCCGGCGCGGCGCCACCGCGGGCGCCTGCCGCCGGCCGGCGCAGCATCAGTGCGCGGCCGCGTTGTAGAAGGTCACGAGGTCGGCTTTCTCCTGCGGACGCGACGTATCGTCGAGATAGACCATGTGTCCGCCCTGATAGTCCCTGATCGTCAGGTTCGGTTGCGTCCCGAGCCGCGCGAGGTCGAGCTCGGTCTGGTAGAACGGCGTCGCGATGTCGTGATACCCGTTCAGCGACAGCACCTTCAGTTGCGGATTCAGCGTCAGCGCCGCGGCGAGGTCGGGGATCGTGTCGGGCATCGCGAGCCCGTCGTGCGTCCAGTCCCACGTGTTGATCGCGTTGCTGCTCAACGAATACGCCGACTGCGCGGTGTACTTCAGCTCGTTCGGCAGGTACTTGCCGATCGTGTCGGTGAACGGCTTCGTGATGAACGAGCTCGACGGATCGCCGTCCGCGGCAAGCGGGCTCGACACCGGCACGTTCACGCGCGCGTCGTAGCGGCCGATCAGCGTGCCCGGAATCAGCGACAGCTGGAAGCTGTTGTCGAAGAAGGTCGGGATCACGTTGAAGTCCGCATTCCACAGCGACTGCTTCACGCCGGTCGAATTCACCATCGTCGTGACGAGGGCCGGCGGCGGCGGCGTATGGCTCGCCAGGTACGCGTTCACGGCGGGTGCGTAGCTGCCGGCCGTCAGCAGGCGCATCTGGTCCGCATACTGCGGCAGGTTCGACGGGTTCGGGTTGTCGAGCTGGTAGTACGCACCGACGGTGCCATACGACGGCACGAAACCCGCGCAACTCACCGGGCTCGACCCGTTGTTCGAGTTGCCGATGTAGTCGCTCGCCATGTCGCAGTTCGTGTTGTAGTTCAGGATCGACGACTGCAGCACGATGCCGTCGAGCTTCACGCCGGCCGTCTCGAGCAGGTTCGCGAGCACGTCGGTGCGCGGCGTGCCGTACGATTCGCCGAACAGGTATTTCGGCGATGCGCTGCGCTGGTTCACGGCGAGGTAGCGCGTGACGAAATCGCGGAACGCGCCGCCGTCCTGGTCGACGCCCCAGAACGTCTGGTTCGTGTTCGGCGCGATCGCTTCGGAGAAGCCGGTGCCGATCGCATCGACGAATACGAGGTCGGTCGTGTCGAGCAGGCTTTCCTGGTTGTCGACGAACGGGAACGTCGACGTGTTCGCGTTCGGGTCGCCCGTCTGGATCCGGCGCGGGCCGAACGAGCCGAGGTGCAGCCACACCGATGCCGAGCCGGGGCCGCCGTTGTACAGGAAGGTGACGGGCCGCTTCGCCGCGGGCTGGTTGTCGGCCGTATAGGCGACATAGAAGAACGAGGCTTCGGGTGCGCCCGTCTGCGGATTGCGCGCGACGAGGTGGCCGGCCGTGGCCGTGTAGCGGATCGTCTTGCCGTTCAGCGTGATCTGGTGATGCGTGACGGCGGCCTTTTCAACCGCGGCGGAGGCGTCGAGCGACGCGTTCGCGCTCGACGAATAACTGTTCGGATCGTTGTACGCCCTGTCCACCTGACCGGCGGGATCGGCTGAGTTGTCGGCGCTGGCAGCAGCGGACGATGTCACGTCGTCGTTGCAGGCCGTCAGAATCAGCGAAGAAAACACCACTCCCAACAACAGCTTCGCTTTGCTCGCTGGCATCGTTGCTTTCCTTCTCTCGGATGTTTTTTGTATCGAGCAGCCGGATAAGCCGCCCCCCGCCTCGATCGCGGCCGATAAGCCGAGGCGCTGGCCAATATACGCGAGCCCGTCAGCTTTGAAAAATTTTGAAATATTTGGCCGGCGGCCGGTGCGGCGCACACCTTTCAGGAATGCTTCGGTTCGCGAAACGTTGCATTTCACGTGCCTTTCACGGACTTTCGCGTTTACCCGGGAATACTAAAAATTCCAGGATTTCGTGCCATATCAGCCAACAAACGCGCGTGATCGCGAGCATTGCTCAGCAAAGCGAAATAGACGGATTCGTCTAATGGATGTGACCCGAAATGCGCGTGATGCGCATGCGCTGCAGCGCACAAACGGCCCGCGAGCGACCCGCGTGCAGCGCACGGGCGTCGAAACGGTCAATGTGACGGCGCGCTCGCGCCGTTCACTCCGATTGCGGCAGTTCGGCCGCTCCCATCCGGCGGGCAATGACTGCCGCGCGCTGTGCCTGGTAGGCCGAGCCGCGGTGCGCGTCGAACCAGCGCGGCTTCGGCAGCATCACCGCGAGGCGCGCCGACTGCCACGCGCCGAGCCGGCTCGCGGGAATCCGGTAGTAATAGCGTGCGGCCGCCTCGGCACCGTACACGCCGCGCCCCCACTCGACGGAATTCAGGTAGATCTCGAAGATCCGCTCCTTGTCGAGCACCGTTTCGAGCATCCACGTGATGATGAGCTCCTGCCCCTTGCGGATGTAGCTCTTCTCGCGCGACAGGAACAGGTTGCGCGCGAGCTGCTGCGTGATCGTCGAGCCGCCCGCGACGATCCGGCCGCGCGCCTTGTTCTTCTCCCACGCCTGCAGGATCGCGTCGACGTCGTAGCCGTTGTTGGTCGCGAAGGTCGAGTCTTCCGACGCGATCAGCGCGCGCTTCAGGTTGCGCGAGATCTGGTCGTAAGGCACCCACTGGTGCTGGATCTGCGCGGGCGGCTTGTCGCGCGACAGCCACCACGCGTCGGTGCGCATGAACGCGGTCGAGCCCGGGTTCACGAACGACCACAGCGCGATCTGTACGAGATAGAACAGTTGCGTCGCGAGCCACGCACCCGCGAACACCGATCCCGCATAGACGATCCAGCGCGTCGGGCTCACCGTCCGCGTGTGCTGCGTGCCGCTCACCGCCACCACGTGCCGCGCCCCGTTCAGCTCGCCGCGAGCGCCTGGCGCAGCGCGGCCAGCACCGGTGCGCCGTCCGGACGCACGCCGCGCCAGATGAAGAACGATTCGGCCGCCTGCTCGACGAGCATCCCGAGCCCGTCGGCGGTGCGCGCGCCGAGCGACGCCGCATGCTGCATGAACACCGTCGGCTGCGCGCCGTACATCATGTCGTACGCGAGCGTGCCCGCGCCGAACGCGGCCGCGTCGCACTCCGGTAGCGCGGCATCGAGGCTGCCGGCCGTCGCGTTGATCACCACGTCATATGGCTCCGCGCGCACGACGTCCGGGCCGCCGCCCGCGAGCGTGCAACCCGCATCGTGGGCGGCCTGCATGAACTGGCCGACGAGCGCCTCGGCCTTGCTCGCGGTGCGGTTCACGATCGTGATCGACAGCGGCGCGCGGTCGAGCAGCGGCAGCACGACACCGCGCGCCGCGCCGCCCGCGCCGAGCAGCAGGATGCGCGCGCCCGCCAGCGACACGCCGAGATTCGCTTCGATGTCGCGCACGAGGCCGACGCCGTCGGTGTTGTCGCCATGGATACGGCCGTCGGCGTCGATGCGCAGCGTATTCACCGCGCCCGCCGCCGCCGCACGCGGCGACAGCGTGTCGGCAAGCGCATGAGCCTCGAGCTTGAACGGCACCGTCACGTTCGCGCCGCGACCGCCTTCGGCGACGAATGCCCGCACGGCCGCGTCGAACCCGTCGACCGGCGCGAGCCGGTGCGTGTATTCGACCGGCTCGCCCGTCTGCGCGGCGAACTGCGCGTGGATGAACGGCGACTTGCTGTGCGCCACCGGGTTGCCGAACACGACATAGCGGTCGGCGCCGCTCGTCGACGCAGCTGCGGTCATGATGCGCGCCCCTCTTCTTCGGCGTTGCCGCCCGTGGCTTCGCCGCCTTCACCACCTTCGCCGGCTGCCGCGCCGTCCGCCTCCGCCAGCGCTTCCGCCTCGGTTTCGGCCGTCGCGTCTTCGGCGTCGATCAGCGTGTCGTCGCCGCCTTCGGCGTCATCCTCTTCGTCGGCCGCATCGCCGCTCGTCACGGTCGGCGCATCGAGCACGTTCAGCAACCGCACCGATGCCTCGATCGTCAGCTCGTCGAGCGACATCACGTCGAGCAGCACGCGCGTGCCGCGCGCATGCACGCCGAGCCCCGGCACGTGCAGCAGCAGCGGAATTTCCTCGAGGCGCACGAGATCGCCCTTCACCACGCTCGCGACGACCTGCTTCTTCTGCTCCTGCGCGAGCCAGCGCAGGCACCAGAAGTATTCCATCCGGCGCTGGTAGTCGGCGTAGGCCGTATACGTGTCGTCGAAGCCCTGCACGACCGCGTACAGGTCGGCGTCCTTCGGCTTGAACGGTGCGGCGAGCTTCGCGGTGACGCCGTGCTGCACGCACGCGAGCAGCTGCCACTGGTTCACGAGGTCGACGTAGCGGCGCAGCGGCGACGTGCTCCATGCGTACTGCGCGACGCCGAGACCTTCGTGCGGCGCGGCCGTCGTCTGCATGCGCGTGCGCTTCGGGCCCGGTGCGCCGAAGCCGCGCTGCGAGCGGTAGATGCCCGGCACCGTGTGATCGTGCAGGAACGCGCCCCAGGTCGAGTTCGCGAGGATCGCGAGCTCCGACACGATCAGGTCGAGCGGCGAGCCGCGGCGGCGCGGCGTGATCGTCACGTGCTCGCCTTCGACGTAGAAGTTGTAGTCGGTGTTGCGCTGCACCTCGCGCTTCAGGCCGTAGCCCGCGCGCGCGACCTGGCGCTTCTCGAACAGCGCCTGCGCGAGCGGCCACAGCACGGCGATGTCGTCCTTGTGCGGATAGTCGCCGGTGCCGGCCGCGAGCGTCTCTTCGTTGACGAGCTCGTCGAGGTTGTTGTGCCGCAGGTTGTTCTTCACGAACACGAGCTCGGCGCGCGTCTCGTTCGCGACGATCTCCTGCGTTTCGCGGTTGACGATGATGTACAGCGACAGTGCCGGGCGGTAGTCGCCCTCTTTCAGCGTGAACACGTCGACGACGTCGTCCGGCAGCATCGTGATCTTGTCGCCCGGCATGTAGACGGTCGACAGGCGCGTGCGCGCGATCGCGTCGATCGCGTCGCCGCGCACGATCCCGAGCGCCGGCGCCGCGATGTGCACACCGACGCGCACGCGGCCGTCGGAGAGATGCTCGACCGAGAATGCGTCGTCGATTTCGGTCGTCGTGATGTCGTCGATCGAGAACGCCTCGACGTCCGCGCGCGGCAGGTCGTCCGGCAGCGGGCCGACCGTGACGGCCGGGAAGCCCGTGCCGTGCGGGAAGAACTCCGCGAGGAAGCGCGCCTCGTGCAGCGCGCGCGGCGACGCGATGCCGCCGCAGTCGAGCATCAGCCGCGCCGGCGACACGCCGCGCGCACCGGCCGCCGCTTCCATCGCCTTGTATTCGATCGCGTTCTTGTCCGGCCGCGTCAGCAGCCCGAGCACCTTGCCCGCGAACGCTTCCGGCAGCTTGCCGGCCTTCAGTTCCTCTTCGTACTGCGCCTGGACGAGCGCCTGCTGGCGCTTGCGCTCGAGCGACGCGAGCGCCATCTTGAGCTGCTCTTCCGGCGCGCGCTGGTACTGGCCGCGCCCCTTGCGGCGGAAGTAGACGGGCGAGCCGTGCAGTCGCAACACCAGCGCCGCACGCTCCACCGGGCCGTACGTCGCGCCGAAGTATTCCGCGGCCAGCGCCGTATACGCGAACTCGTCGGTCGGCGCGCATTCCCACAGGAAATCCAGGTCGATCTGCTGCGCGGCCGTGTCGGCTTCCTGCATCAGTTCGCCCGCGGCCGGCTTGTCGAATTCGATCAGCACGTCTTTCGCGCGCACCTTGGCCCGCCGCCCGCCGGGCAACTCGACCTGAAATGCGTCGCCCTGGCGCGACAGCACGCTGCCCGCCTTGAAACTGCCCGATTCCTCGAAGAAAACGTTCACTCAGTACTCTCGTTCAGACTGCCGGGCGCCGCGTCCGCGGCGCCGCATGATGATGGGAATTCGATCGGCACGTGGCCGGATTAAGACGTCTTTCCGTCGCAAAACGCGAGAACGTCGTCGACATAGTCGGCAAATTCGCTGATCCCGTGATCGCTGCCTTCGATCACGCGCGTCTTCGCGCCCGGGTAGTGCGCGAGCATCTCGCGGTAATCGAGCACTTCGTCACCGGTCGCCGCGAACAGATAGTAGCGTTCGGCACGCGTGATTGCCGGCACGCGCAGCGCGTCGAGTTCATGCAGGTGATGGCGCTCGACGACGATCGTGCCGCCGCCGTGCCACAGCGGCTGTTCGCCCAGGTGCTGCTCGAGATCGCGCTGCGGCACGATGGCCGGATTCAGCAGCACGGCCTTCCAGCCGTGTTTTTCGGCCAGCCAGGTCGCGTAATAGCCGCCGAGCGAGCTGCCGATGACAGTCACGTCGCGCGCGCCCGCCACCTCGGCTTCCGCGACCGCGATCGCTTCGAGCGGCGACACCGACAGCGACGGGCACCGCCACTCGCCGCTGCGGCCGAGCTCGGCCATGCGCGCGGCGAGCTGGCGCGACTTCTGCGATTCCGGCGACGACCGGAAGCCGTGCAGATACAGGATCACGAGCGGCTCCCGAGCGCATCGAGCAGCTTCTGATGAACGCCGCCGAAGCCGCCGTTGCTCATCACGAGCACGTGGTCGCCCGGGCGGGCGGCTGCGACGACGGACTTCACCAGCAGGTGCAGGTCGTCGAACGCGTGCGCGCGGTCGCCGAGCGGCGCCAGCGCCTCGGCCAGATTCCAGCCGAGCGCGTCGCGCCCGGCCGGCGCGCCGTAACCGAACACGAGATCGGCGTCGGCCAGGCTCGCCGGCAATTGCGACTTCATCACGCCGAGCTTCATCGTGTTCGAGCGCGGCTCGAGCACGGCGAGAATGCGGGAATTCTGGCGGCCGATGCGTGCACGAAGGCCGGCGATCGTGGTTTCGATCGCGGTCGGATGGTGCGCGAAGTCGTCGTAGACGGTCACGCCGTCCACGCTGCCGCGCACTTCCATGCGGCGCTTCACGTTGCGGAACGACGCGAGGGACGCGGCGGCCTGCGCGGGCGGCACGCCGACGTGGCGCGCGGCCGCGATCGCCGCGAGCGCGTTCATCCGGTTGTGATCGCCCTGCACCTGCCATGCGACTTCGCCGACGCGTTCCGCGTGCGAATACACCGCGAAACGCTCGTCGACCGGCACACCGTCCTCGGCCGGCAGCGCCTGCCAGCCGCCGTCGACGCCGAACCGCTCGACCTCGCTCCAGCAGCCGCGCGCCAGCACGCGCTCGAGCGCGTCGGAACGGCCGTTCGTGACGATCCTGCCGACACCGGGCACGGTACGCACGAGATGGTGGAATTGCGTCTCGATCGCGGCGAGATCGGGGAAGATGTCGGCGTGATCGAATTCAAGGTTGTTCAGCACCGCGGTGCGCGGCCGGTAGTGGACGAACTTCGAGCGCTTGTCAAAGAACGCCGTATCGTATTCGTCGGCCTCGATCACGAAGAAGCTCGAATCGGTGAGCCGCGCCGACACGCCGAAGTTCAGCGGCACACCGCCGATCAGGAAGCCCGGGTTCAGACCGGAGTCTTCCAGCAGCCACGCGAGCATCGACGACGTGGTCGTCTTGCCGTGCGTGCCTGCGACCGCGAGCACCCACTTGCCGGCCAGCACGTGCTCGCCGAGCCATTGCGGGCCGGATACATAAGGCAGGCCGCGATCGAGGATCGCCTCCATCAGCGGATTGCCGCGCGTGACGACGTTGCCGATCACGAACAGATCCGGTTTCAGGTCGATCTGCTCGGCGCCGTAGCCCTCGATCAGCGTGATGCCCTGCGCCTCGAGCTGCGTGCTCATCGGCGGATAGACGCCCGCGTCGCAACCCGTCACCGTGTGGCCCGCCTCGCGCGCGAGTACGGCGAGACCGCCCATGAAGGTGCCGCAGATGCCAAGAATGTGGATGTGCATAGATGAATGCTTTCGCGCCGCCGGGCGCCGTCGATTCGGAAAGGATGTGTGTGCGGCGCGCCGGACGGGCCGCGCGGCCGGCGCCCGGCCAACGGCTTTTGCCGCGACACAA